>DATBDI010000108.1:0-29547 GCA_036270025.1 Candidatus Udaeobacter sp.
CTGGGGAGCATCTTCATGGGCATCACCTGCTCGGTGTGCGGCAGCGACAAAGTCATCCGCGCCGGCGCCTGCGGCGTCTGCACCGAATGCGGCACGAGCCAGGGCTGTAGCTGAGACCCGATATTCGCAGGTAACGTGGCGACGCCCGCCGTTATTGGACAGGCGCCCACGTAGAGCTACAGTGCGTGCGCTCGCTTCTTCGGCGACGCATCACTTGGATGAACAAACTCGACGCGCAGCGACAGAAGGAAATTGAACAGGCAGAGGAACTGCTTTTTGCAGGGCCGCAAGCGCTCGGGTTCGCCAAGGGACTATTCACGGGACACTTCGTTTCTGATTGGGTGATGCCGTATCCGCGGGTTCCCGCGGCGGAGCAGAGCGAACTGGAGGCGACTCTGAGTGAACTCCGCAAGTTCCTCAACGAAGATCTGGATCCTGCGGAGATCGATCGCCAGGCGGACATTCCGCGGAGCGTGATTGATGGACTCGGCCGGATTGGCGTGCTGGGCATGACCGCGCCCAAGGAATATGGCGGACGCGGGTTCTCGCAGATCGCGAACTGCAGGGTGCTCGAAGAAATCGGGCGGCGTTGCGCGTCTACATCAGTTTTCGTGAACGCCCATCACTCGATCGGGATTCGCGCGTTGCTGCTTTTTGGCACGCACGATCAAAACCAGAAATGGCTCCCGAAATTAGTGACTGGCGAGCAGCTCGGCGCATTTGCGCTCACGGAGAGAGAAGCCGGATCGGATGCGGCAAACGTGCAGATGCAGGCGCGTCCTAGCGAGGATGGCTCGCACTTTATTTTGAACGGCGAGAAGCGTTACATCACCAACGCAGCGATCGCGCACGAGCTGACGGTAATGGCGCGCACTCCGGTGCCGGGATCGGACAAGACTGCGATCACGGCCTTTTTGGTCACGCCGGACATGCCGGGATTTGAGATGCTTGAGGAGCGGATGCCGAAGATGGGAATTCGCGGGACGGCGACTGGGCGTTTCGCCCTGCGCGACGTCAAAGTTCCGAAGGAAAACGTTCTCGGCCCATTGGGCAAAGGCCTGAAAGTCGCGCTGACAGTGCTGGATTTCGGCCGCACGACTTTCGGTGCCTGTTGCACCGGCGCAGCGAAAACATGTCTGGAAATGGCCATCCAGCATGCCAACACGCGAAGGCAATTCAACAAGACCCTCGGCAATTTTCATTTGGTCAAAAAGAAAATCGCGCGCATCGCGGCGGACGCTTACGCGATGGAAGCGATGACCACTGTGACCGCGTCGCTGATCGACCGTGGCTTGGAAGATTACATGCTGGAGACCGCAATGCTGAAGGTGTTCACAACCGAGCGGCTGTGGGAGTGCATTAACGATGTTTTCCAGATTTACGGCGGCTCCGCATACTTCCTCGATCTTCCGCTCGAGCGCATGCTGCGCGACGCGCGCATTAACCAAATTGGCGAAGGGGCAAACGAAGTGCTGACTTCGTTCATCGCGCTGGTGGGAATGCGCGGGCCGGGAATGGAGTTCAAGGAAATTTACGACACCATGATGAAACCGTCGCGCGATCGGATGAGTAAAGCGTGGGCGGCCGGAAAAAGCAGGCTCGGCGCGACGGTTCGCGTTCCTGATGTGCCGGTGCAAAGCCAACAGCTCCGTGGCCAGGCACGGCACTTAGGTCGATTGATCTGGCGTTTCAATGTCGCAGTGAATCGGGCGCTGATCACGTACCGCGAGCCGATACTTGATATGCAGCTTGTCCAGGAGCGGATCGCAAACGCAGCGATGGACCTTTTTGCGTCAACCTGCGTGCTCAGCCGTCACGATGCCGAACTTCAGTTTGCGCAACGAAATGGAAGTTCTTCGCCCCCAGATCAGTTCGCTGCCGATTTGTTCTTGCGCCAGTCGTTCCGCCGGATTCGCCATTTCCTCGCCGGGCTGACGAATAACGACGATAAGTCGGTGCTTGCGACAGCGAACTCAATTCTGGATAAGCCAGGCAGCTAGCTCCGAAAGCATTCGCGAGTAAAAATTTGGCGGTAGGTATTTAAAGCGACAAAGACGCTGATCTCCGTTGGCTGAAGGAGAAACATGCGCAGCGATTGGGTTCGCCCGCACGAAGTCGAGCACGCGCTGAATCTCAGGGGCAGCGGCTCGGCGTGCCAAGAAATAGATCCACGTCCGCGCTGCCGCAGCAGCACGCTATTGCCGGCGAAATCGTCGGAGGTTTTGGTTATTGGCCGTTACGGTGGCCCAATATATCCAATGCGCCATGAGTGGTCGGAATTGCAGCGAGCCGGTCGCAAGGTTGCGGAATGCGGGAGCCCGCGGTCACAGTGTAGCACACCTTCTTTGAGGTCTTGACGACCCCTTGTGGCTGTGGCCGGAGCACGAGGTTCTTGCTCGGATCATTAGCAAATGCCGATGCGCAAAACGCGAGCGCAAGCACGGCGCTCGCGCATCGGACCGACCAGCCGCAGCTGCGACTGAGTCTCGTTTTCATTACAGCGTGGATTCTGGTCTCGCCCGGAATTTTTGCAAGCTTATTCGACCGCCATTTGGGACAGAGATACGACGTTTCAGGGCAGCCGCGTCAAGATGCTGCGTCAAATCAACTTCAATCCGTCCAAAGAAAGTGCTCCAGGCGAAGATTGTTCAGGCGCGCTTTTGCTTCTTCGCTGCGACTTCCGCCGCTGGCAACGAGCTTGTCGTAGATCGCAGCGGCGGATTCCCACTTCGAGTCCTCTTCCAATAATCGCGCGGCGTTAAAGCCAGCCTTGTAAAACCAAAACAGTTCATGCCGTTGATCGGGCCGCGCTTCGTCCTCCAATATTTCGTAAAAAGTCGCAAGGGCGCCGGCTCGATTGCTTTGCTTTTCGAGGCAAAGTCCCTTTTTGAAGAGCGCCTGGTTGCGCCAGTGAATCGGAGCCTCCTTGTCGGACGCGAGTTGATCGTAAATTTCGATGGCGCGCTGATAATTCGCCGGATCGCTTGCGCTCATCTCGAGGAAAATGTCGCCTTTGCCGCAAAGCGCCTCACGCTTTTCAGCTGCACCGGCGTTGCTCTTCAGCACCTCGTCGTATAAGGCGAGAGCATCTTTGGGTTTTCCTAGCTTGCGCTCGATCACTGCTTGTTCATTGCGCGCGGCCCAGCGCAGCTCGCCGTTTCTCTGCACGACCTGATCAAACAGAACAATGGCTCGATCCAATGCCTGGTCGCCCATGCTCGACATCGCAGATTCTGCGGCGAAAAACAGTGCTCGTTCCGCAAGAGAATCGTCTGGATGCTGTTGCGCGATAATCTCAAATTGCGTCTGTGCGTTGGCGAAGTCCTGACGGCGATAATAAAGCTCGGCCAGTTTCATTCGGACTTCAGGAGCAAATGCTGCAGCGGCATGCTGCTCAAGAAACCTTTTAGCAAGCTCAATTACTTGCGCTTCGTTTCCGCCCGACGCTTCCTCTATCCATATGCGCAGGTAGTCTGCACGCTCCGCAGCCGCGGCCGTGGGATTCGCCTCGGCGGCGTGAGCCAGATTTCTGCGCGCCTCGTCGAGGCGAGGCGGTGACGAGTGAAACGCCAGCTCAGCCAAACCGACCCATGCTTCCGATACGCGCGGATTTTTGGGGAAATCATGAATGAACTGCTGAAACGATCGGCCTGCGGTCTTGTCGCCTTTCTCCGCCTGGGTCAACGCTTGCTGTAACCGCAAACCAGCGCGCGCGTCTTCGTCGCCGCCTTGCTTGTCCAGTTCGTTATAATCCACGAGAAAGCGAGCGTGATTACCAAGCTGGAGCCAGCCGGTCGAGGCGTTGAACGCTGCAGCTTTGCTCCAGGGCGAATTGGAATGCGCAATTTGTTCAAAAGCCGCCGTTGCGGTGTCGAATTGCTTCGACAGATAGCGCGATTGCGCAGACAGAAAATCGATGCGTGCCAGCACAGCAGGCTCGGGATGAAGCAGTCGCGCGTCGTCCAAAATTGCGATCGCCTCGTCGAAGTGGTGATCATCCATTTCAAAACGCGCGAAGTCGACGTAAGCCGGTGCGATCACCGAGGATTTGATACCGGCGCGTCGCAGATCGGAGAATAACTGGCTGGCCCGCTCCCTGCGGCCTGCCCGAATTTCGAGCCGGGCGAGATACCACCGTGCAAATGTCCGGCGTGGTTGCTCGGGGCGGCGCACCCACTTCTCCAGTTCGTTCCGCGACGGTTTGTGCTCGGATCGATACAGTTCATCCAATTTGGCAAAAAGAAGCGGCAGGTCTGGATCGGTGGGATGACGATCAATAAATTGCTCGAGGACGTCATCGCCGGCTTCCGGCGTTTTGAGTTGCATATGTGCTTCGGCTACCCCGACCAGTGCGGCGATCAGCGTGGGATGGGCAGTTCCCTCCGGCCTTTTTAACAGCGCCTGGAACATTCCCACTGCTCGTTCTGGCCGGTGCAACATCAGCTCGAGGCGACCACGCAGCACGCGTCGTTCCCTTCGATCCCCAACTGCTACCGGCTTCATTTCCGATAGCAAACGCTGCGCATCAGGAGCGTTGTCCAAATCGATGGATAGCTCGGCTGCGCCCAATTGCGCCCGCGTGGTCCATTCACGCTCCCGGAAAAGAAGTTTGAATTGTGCGAGAGCTTGTTCGCGTCTTCCCAGTGCGCGCAGCATCTCAGCTGTGCCAAAAATCGCTCCGTCGCGAAGCGGTGACCGCTCGTCGCTCGCTAACTGCTCGTAGAGCGGCAGCGCGTCGGCCCATCGATTAAGGCAGGCCAGGGCTTGGGCACGCCAGAACCTTGCCCACGGTAATTCACGCACTCGAGCGTCTGCCACCAAAACCAGAGTAGCCTCCGGCTTTTTCGCAGCGACTTGAGCTTGGGCCAGTTTCTCGGCGACAGCGCGCCAATCTGCATCCGGCAAATCCTTGTTCAGCAACGCCTGCAAGCGCACCACCGCAACCTCCGGTACGCCCTCGTTCATCGGAGCGCTCGCGTGGGCGACATCGGTGGCAACGTCAGCCTGCGCGAAGTGCGCGATGAAACAAATGACTCCTATTCGACCTATTTGTTTCATTTCCTCTCCAACAGCGGCTGCAGATATCTGCCGGTGTAACTGGCTGGCAAAGCAACAATTTTCTCCGGTGGCCCGGCACCCACGAGATCACCGCCCGCTTCGCCGCCTTCTGGTCCCAGATCGATGATCCAGTCTGCGCACTTGATCATTTCCAGATTGTGTTCAATCACGATCACGGTGTTGCCGGCCTTGCGCAGCTTCACTAATACTTCAAGCAGCTTCTCAATATCGGCGAAGTGCAACCCGGTAGTCGGCTCATCAAGAATGTAGACCGTGCGCCCGGTGGCTTTTTTCGCAAGCTCCGTGGCTAGCTTCACGCGCTGGGCTTCTCCGCCCGAGAGAGTTGTTCCGGCCTGGCCAAGCCGCAGATAACCGAGACCTACATCCAGCAGCGACTCTAGTTTTTCTGAAATGCTCGGGACATTGCGGAAAAATCGTGCTGCCTCATCCACGGTCAGCTCGAGAACGTCGGCGATGTTCTTGCCTTTATAAGTGATCTCAAGTGTTTCACGGTTGTAGCGCTTCCCGTGACACACTTCGCATTCAACATAGACGTCCGGCAAAAAATGCATTTCGATTTTGATCACGCCGCCACCTTCGCAATTCTCGCAGCGGCCACCTTTGACGTTAAAGCTGAAGCGGCCTGCGTCGTAACCGCGCACCCGCGCAGCAGGCAATTGGCTGAACAGTTCGCGGATAGGTGTGAACGCGCCGGTGTACGTGACTGGATTCGAGCGAGGCGTGCGCCCAATCGCGCTCTGGTCAATCACAATTGCCTTGTCGATCTGTTCCAATCCACGGATAGCCCGGTGCCCGCCCGGTCTTTCTTTGGCGTTGTAAAACCGGCGAAACAGCGCGCGGCGAAGAATGTCGTCCACCAGAGTAGATTTGCCGCTGCCGGACACACCAGTGACGCAAGTGAAACAACCAAGCGGAAATGAGACGTCGATTTTCTTCAGGTTGTTCTCGCTTGCGCTCAGCACCGTAAGCCATCCATCGGGTCGCGGCTGCACGCGTTGTTTTGGCACCGCGATGCGTGCACGTCCCGAAAGATAATCAGCTGTGAGAGAATTCTTGGCCGAGAGGATGTCGGCGAGCGTCCCTTGGGCGACAATTTCGCCGCCGCGCGGACCGGCTCCCGGCCCAAGATCAAGAATGTAATCGGCGGCGCGGATCGTTTCTTCATCGTGCTCAACAACAATGACGGAATTGCCCAGGTCACGCAGACGTCGCAGGGTGCCGAGTAGCCGTGAGTTGTCCCGCTGGTGCAGTCCGATGCTGGGTTCATCCAGGATGTAAAGAACTCCGGCAAGGCCTGATCCGATCTGCGTCGCCAGTCGGATGCGCTGCGCTTCGCCACCGGAGAGCGTCCCGCTCTGGCGATTCAGGGTTAGATAATCGAGGCCGACTTCAACAAGGAATTGCAAGCGCGACTGAATTTCACGCACGACGTCCATTACGACGATTTGCTGCTGCCCGCTCAGCTCAAGCTCTGAGATAAACCGGGCCGCTGCTTCGATTGTGAGTTCGCTAAACTCATGAATGTTCAGCTCACATGCGTCCTTGTTCTTGATCGTAACGGCCAGGATTTCCGGTTTGAGCCTCGCGCCGTGGCACGCTTTGCACGTTTCGCGCGTCATGAATGCGCGAATACGATTACGCGTGAATTCGCTCTGCGTCTGTTCATAAAGCCGCTGCATTTGCGGAACAAGCCCCTCGAACGGTTTTGCAATCTGCTTTTCGCCATTGTCGCTGAAATTCATCTCGATCGGCGCCCCGTTCGTGCCGAAGTAAAGCGCTTGCTTGAATTGTTCCGGCAGATCGCTAAACGGCACCGTCTCGTTAACGTGAAAATGTTGCGCCAACGCCTTTTGCAGATGCCGATAATACGCCTGCATGCGTTTTGTCCCGCGGCGCCATGGTGTGATTGCCCCTTCGGCTAGCGTTTTGGTCGGATCAGAAATCATCAGGTCCGGATCGCAGACCAGCTGTGTGCCGAGCCCATGGCAGACCGGACAGGCGCCGAGATGGCTATTAAAGGAAAAATGCTTCGGAGTCAGCTCGCCTAATGTGAAGCCGGTCTCCGCATTGCCGTATTCAGTGGTATAGCGCTGTTCCTGCCACCGCTGGGATTCGATGTCCAACTTTGCGTTTTCGGCGTTCGGTGTTTTTTCCGTTGCGCGCAACACCAGCACCTTGTTCCCGCTTAACTTGAGGGCAGTCTCAATTGAATCGGTAAGCCTTACGCGAATTCCTTCGCGAACTACCAATCGATCGACAACCGCCTCAATCGTATGCCGCTTGTTCTTGTCGAGTCGCATTGGCTGAGGCCGGTCCAACTCCACCAGCTGCCCATCGATGCGCGCGCGAACAAATCCTTCACGCCTGAGCTTTTCGATAACATCCCGGAATTGGCCCGGTTGATTTTCGACCAGCGGCGCCAGCACAATGATCTTGCATCCGGGTTCATAAGCGGTGATTTGGTCGACGATCTGCTGAGGCGTTTGGCGACTCAGCGGTCGTCCGGTACGAGGATCGTGCGGCTGGCCAACAGCTGAAAACAGGACCCGCAGGTAGTCGTAAATTTCCGTCGTGGTGGCGATCGTCGACCTCGGATTGGCCCCGGCGCTGCGTTGCTCGATTGCAATCGCCGGAGAAAGGCCCTGGATGAAGTCGACGTTTGGCTTTTCCATCTGATCGAGGAATTGCCGCGCATAAGCAGAGAGACTCTCAACGTATCGCCGTTGTCCTTCAGCATAAAGAGTATCGAAAGCGAGCGAGGATTTTCCCGAGCCACTCAGGCCGGTAATAACCACCAACTTCTCCCGTGGAATCTCTACGTGCAGATTCTTCAGATTATGCTGGCGGGCACCGCTAATTTTGATAACTTGCGCAGGCATTCTGACGAAGAATGTCGAACCTATCAGTCAAGCACAGCCGTTCCTTTTCTCCAGCGAAATTGCGTCGTCGACAGTACGCCAGAGCGCCTGCCCGAGTGGAGTTCCGCTTCGGGTCCGAAGATGAAAGTCTCAATCGTAATCCCCTGTTACAATGAAAAAGACACGATCGAAAAGATCGTTGAGGGCGTTCGCAACGCCCCGATAGAATGCAAAGAGATCATTGTGGTGGACGACTCCTCAGACGACGGGACGCAGGCGGTGCTGCAGGAACGGGTTTCGAATGTTGTCGACCGCATCATTTATCATCGGGTGAATCGAGGGAAAGGAGCGGCCTTACGAAGCGGATTTGCCGCAGCGACTGGTGATTTGATTCTCATACAAGATGCAGATCTCGAATACAGCCCCGAGGATTATCCTGTGCTTCTTGAGCCGCTTATCTCAGGCAAAGCCGACGCTGTCATTGGCTCCCGCTTCATGGGCGGACGACCGCACCGCGTGCTTTTCTTCTGGCACATGGTTGGTAATAAATTTTTGACGCTGCTCTCTAACATGTTTACCAACATTAATCTGACCGACGTGGAGACAGGCTACAAAGCTTTCAAAGCCCCGATAATTAAGTCGATTCGGATACAGGAAGATCGCTTTGGAGTTGAACTGGAGATTATCGCCAAGCTCGCCCGCGCCGGATGCAGAATTTACGAAGTAGGTATCTCGTACAGCGGACGTACTTACGCGGAGGGCAAGAAGATCAGTTGGAAAGACGGCTTCAGGGCAATTTACGCCATCTTCAAATACAATCTGCGGCGTTGAGGGGGGCCGTGACACACGCCCATTAAACGCGACAGTCAGAAGCCAAAGCCACAAGCTGCTCGATTGGGATTTCACGAGCCTGGGCGTTCTGGCACCCAAGGTCTTTTTCTGACCGAATCATGGAACGGAAACAAAGGTATCGTTCGTAGCTGGTGAGTCTCTGTGGACAAATCCGCTACGACCGAAACAGCGAGATCCCGGTGCACGCTTTTTGATGCTGTTTGCGTCGGCGTCTTAGTGGCGACTTTCCTCTATATCGCACATCCATCTTTGGCTGGCGGGTTCCAGCCCGACGAACTGACCAGTATGTACTTGTACTGGTCCACGGGAGCCATAAAATCGCTGTGGAATAGCATATGTTTCTGGCAGGGCATGGGACGACCGGCTGGCGCATTGTATTATCTGCCGCTGTATCACCTTTTCTGGCTTAATCCCAAACCCTACCATATCGTCCAGATCGCCATTTTGGGTGGATCGATCCCGATTGTATACTGCCTTGCACGGCTGCTTTCCTCTTCGAGCGCAGTCGCATTTCTAGCTGTTCTCGTTCTCTATTGTCACGTGCAACTAGCCAATCTCGTGTATCTCGGTTCGTACATCTACGATGTTCTATGTGGTTTCTTCTACTTTGCCGCATTAACTTACTACGTTCGAATCCGAGAGAAAGACTTTCCGTTGCAGCCCTTTCAGTTGTTGGGATTTCTTGTTCTATATGTGTGTGCGCTGAACTCGAAGGAGATGGCAGTTACGCTTCCTCTCATCGTTTTAACCTATGAGGTGTTGAGATGTCCTCGTTTAAGTAATTGGAAAGACTTTCTTGGCCGCAACTGGCGTTTTCTCGTTCCATCTTTTATAGCAGCTCTTCTCACGGTGCCGTACGTCTACAGCAAGACGATGAGTACCTACGCATTGGCGAGAGTAGGTGGTTACCGGCCTGCATATTCGTGGGATCGGTTCCTGATGAACAACGCGTCCTTTGTAGGCGAGCTGTTGGAGCCTTACCGTGTCGCAAACGGCTTGTTAAGGGTGTTTCCCAAAGCAGTAATCGCCTTGTGGGCAACTGTTTTCATCTATGCTCTTCTCCGACGAGATCGCACACTGCAGCTCATGACATTCTGGGTTATCATAGTACCTTTGCCGCTGGCTTTTATTCCAATTCGTGGGGGCGCTTGTCTTTACCTTGTACTCTTCGGATGGACGATCATTTTCGGTCAGCTTGCAGTTGACGTGATCAACCTAAGCTCCAAATGCTTGACGCTCCTCGGTCGCCGTATCCGGCGTAACTCGCTGCCTAACAGGCGCGCGACGCCAGACAGGTTCTCGGCGCCGATGGTTCGCGCGGCCGTGGTTGTTCTGCTCGGATTGGTGCTCGCAATCCTCATGCAGGTTGAAAATCGCCGGTCCGGGCGTATTCGCCTTTTGGTTCAGTCCGGACAGAAGGTGGTTCATGTCATTCACGCGCTCAGCGCATTAGATCTTCATCCGGCACCAGGCAGCATGATTTTGCTGAGGCAAAGCTCGCTGTTCCCAAACGCATGGCACACGCTGTTTATCGCCGCGCTCGTGTGGAATGATCATGCTTTGCACATCTCAGTAGAGGGGGCAAGTGACATTGGCGAGCCAGAAATGGCAAAAATGAATTACGTTATCTCGTTGAGCGAATCTAAAGCGACACTCGAACACGTCACGGAGCGAAGTCGCCTTTGACTGGCATGACTGCGTAATCAGTCTGACGGTAATCAAACGAGTAAATGTGCCATGTTTGATGCCGAGCAATCGTGTCCGATGCTGAATTTGACGACCATACTTGAAGCCGCTAGCCTCAAGGAGGAGATACTTTACCGGTGTCTACATACTCGAACGTAAAAGATCCGCCGTACAATGCTAAGCAAGACGGGGTTACCATCGGTTATCCGTCGTCATAAAATGGCTAGAGCTCCCGCAGCGCCGCCGACTCTAAACGAGGCGGGGATTCACAGTTCTGCGTCGGATTTGGCAAACGTGAATTCGCCTTCGAGCGATATCGCTAGCACGGAGTGTTTTCAAACCGAATTGGATTCACGCACACAGACATGGGGACCGGCGGCGCTTGAACAAAGGCGCGAACGCACCCGTGATCATTTGGCCAGGATTGCTGATCGCCGCGAGACTTGGATCAGTCGTAACAAGTACTACTACGAACTGCTGAGCCGGCTGTTTCGTTTTTTGGTCGAGCCCCACAGAAGCGTTCTTTCGGTTCGCTGTGGTATCGGGAATCTTTTGGCCGTCATGCAGCCTGCGCGGGCTAAAGGTGTCGATATCTGCGCCGAGATTGTGGAAATTGCGCGGCAACGAAACCCATCCTTCGAATTTGCGGTCGCATTTCCAGATAAGGAAGAGTTCCGCCGCGCTTTCACGCCGCACGAAACATTCGATTACATCCTCTTTAACGACATCGGCGACACGGTGGATGTGCTCCAAGCCCTGCGTAATCTGACTCCGTTTTGTCAGAGACGCACGCGCGTGTTGATAACAACTTACAACCACCTGTGGGAACCATTTGTTACTTTTGCCGAGTGGCTGGGCATGAAGGTGCCGCGCACAGAGCAGAACTGGCTTTCCACGGCTGATATTCGAAACCTGCTGAAGCTCGCCGGGTTTGAGGCGCTCGAGACGCATCGAATCGTCCTTTTTCCGAAATATTTGCCTTTGTTGTCTGGTTTTCTTAATCGTTTTTGTGCGCACCTGCCGTTTTTGAGCAAGCTCTGCATGACTCAGGTCGTCGTCGCCCGATTGTTGCCACGGCCGATGCCGTCGGAAGAGTTTTCCGTGTCCGTTGTCATTCCATGCAAGAATGAGAAAGGGAACGTCGAGGACGCTGTCCGTCGCATTCCGCCGCTGGCGAGCCGGACAGAAATAATTTTCTGTGACGATCGCTCCACCGATGGAACGGCTGAAGAAGTCTTGCGGGTACAGTCACTGTACCCAGAGAAGAACATTCGTCTTGAGCATGGGCCTGGTGTTTGTAAGTCGCGAAACGTATGGACCGGTTTCAATGCTGCCACAGGCGATGCCTTGATGATTCTCGATGCTGATCTAACGACGATTCCTGAGGAACTGCCTTACTTCATCGATGTTATAGCTTCTGGACAGGCTGAGTTCGTGAATGGATCGCGCCTTATTTATCCCGTCCCAAAAGGGGCCATGAACGGCGCAAACATGTTGGGCAACAAGTTTTTTAGCGTTGCTTTTACCTATCTTCTCGGACAGCGGGTAAAGGACACATTGTGCGGCACGAAGGTGCTTTGGCGATGCGATTGGGAGCGAATTAAGCCAATGCTCGGCACGTGGGGAACCGAAGATCGCTGGGGCGACTACGAACTGTTATTCGGCGCCGCCAAGCTGAACCTTAAGATCCTGGACTTGCCCGTGCACTATCAGGAACGAATTTATGGTTCGACCAAGATGACCAAGGTATTCCGGAATGGCCTTGTTATGCTGAAGATGTGTTGGCACGGCTTTCGAAAGCTGAAGCTCGGCTACTGACTCCGCCGGTTTACTGGCTTTCACAGTAACAAGCCAAATATGCGAGCTGCAAATTCAAACTCGCCCGACTCTTTGGTAACAGAAGATCGTGTTGCCAAAGAGATTCAACATGGCCGATTCCTGGCGCAGCATGGCGCTGGCGAGATCTGGAACTGGGACAGTCCAGCCGGCAACCTGCGCTGGGCGCGCCGCGTAAAGATGTTAAGCGAGCATCTGGAGCCGGGAATGAGTGTACTTGAGTTGGGCTGCGGTACTGGGTATTTCACGCGACAACTCGCACGCACCGGAGCTGACATTGTTGCGATTGATGTCTCACCTGAGCTTCTGGAAATCGCGAGGTCGAATTGTTCGGAGCCCAACGTTCGCTACGAAATCCAGAATGCTTATCGACTGAGCTATCCTGACGCCGTCTTTGATTCTGTGGTTGGCAGCTCAGTGTTACACCACCTCGAAATCGAACCGGCACTGCGCGAGATCTATCGTGTATTGAAGCCCGGCGGCAAAATCTTTTTTACGGAACCAAACATGCTGAACCCTCAGATCGCGGTTCAGAAAAATGTGCCATGGGTTAAACGAAAACTTGGCGATTCACCGGATGAGACTGCGTTTTTTCGCTGGTCGCTTCTGCATCTGCTTGAACGAGCCGGGTACCGTAACGTTCGAATTGATCCGTTTGACTTTCTTCACCCCAAAACACCGGCGTTTCTTATCAATCGAATAAAGGCGCTCGGCCGATTTCTCGAGCGGGTGCCGGTCCTGTCCGAGTTTGCAGGCTCACTCTACATCCGGGCGGCCAAGGATGCGCCGATGGCTGTGCAGAGCCAACACGCAACGGATCGTGATGCAACGTTGCGCAACCGCGGGTGTCTTGGTGAGAATAAGAACCTTCTTTTCTGGTATCGCGAACTTTACCGCGACCAGTTCAGGGATTTTCCCAATCCGTCGGCGCTGTCGATATTAGAGATAGGAAGCGGCACTTCGCCTTTGAAGCAATTTCTCGCAAACGTCATCACCAGTGACGTGCTCGATCTTGATTATCTCGACCTTGTGTTTGACTGTCACGAAATCGACAAGTTAGACGCGATCAAGGATAATAGTCTTGATGTTATTACACTCACGAATGTCCTGCATCACTTGAAGAGTCCGATTTTGTTTCTAAGTCGCGCGGCCAGTAAGTTGAAATCCGGCGGCAGAATTATTGCGACCGAGCCTTTTTTTTCCGTAGTCTCAACTCTCATATTCAAGTATCTGCATCACGAACCGGTCGATTTCAGGATTTCCGACCCTGAACTTAGCCATGTCCAGGGACCACTATCATCAGCCAACATTGCATTGCCGTGGCTAATTTTCTGCCGGACACCCGAATGGCTGCAGCCGCTGAATGATTACTTCGATCTTACGAGAATTTCCACGAGACCTTTCAGTGCCCTCTCGTACATGGTTACTGGTGGAATATCGCATAGGTTGCCAGTTCCGGGTTTTCTCTATCGCATGTTATTTCGCGTGGACCTCGCCCTCAGTCGTCGCTTTCCAAGCGTCTGCGCGGGTTTCTTTACCGTAACCCTGACGCGACGCTGATGGCGGCGATCTCGCGTTTTCGCGGAGTCGGGAATAGGGCTTACCAATATACCTTTCCTGTCTACCGCCTTTGCTATCGCGCTTTCAAAGCCTACACTGATCGAGCGGAGCGGCAGCTGCTGAGAAGCATCTTGTCCGAAGGAGCTGTCGTGGTCGACGCGGGTGCGAATATTGGTGTTTATTCGCAATTTCTGTCCCACTGTGTTGGTCCCACCGGTGTTGTTCATTCGTTTGAACCTTCGCCGGAAAATTTTAAGCGCTTGCAGTCTGCTACCCGTAAGCTTACAAACGTCCGCCTGTCTCAAGCTGCGGTCGGAGAACGCAGCGGAAGGTCCAAGCTGTATGTTTCGGATCAACTAAATGTGGATCACCGCACCTACGCGACACGGGGAGATTCGCGCCCTGCTCTCCAAATCGATATCATGGCGCTCGATGATTACTTTAAGCCTGGCGCACGCGTTGATCTGATCAAGATGGATATTCAAGGATACGAGCTTCACGCCTTGCGAGGCACTAATCGTGTTTTGGCTGACAACTCCGCAGCAAAGCTGCTCCTTGAATTTTGGCCTTACGGGCTCGAACAGGCTGGAGCGAACTGGCGTGAACTAATTGACACGCTGCGAATTCAAAACAGGTCGGTCTCCCAAATAACAAATTATGGGCTCGTACCCTTCCAGTCCGACTCAGTCAGGCTCAGCCCGGAGTGGTACGTGAATCTTTTCGCCTCATCGAAATAATATTTTTCACCCTGTGCTTGGCGTACGCTGCCGCAATCGAGATTTCGGATGCGAGTCGGTGGTGGTTCATCGCATACCTGGTAAGAGCAATACGAGCCCCCCAGCTTCCAGAACGCGATGCCAGCCGGGATCAATCGATTGAAGCGTCGCCAGTACCCGCTGGCTTTGAGATTCTGGAACTGCAACGGCGTTTGCGCGACCGGTTTCGATGACCTGACGAAAATTCGGTTCGAACAGTTGAAGCCGTTTCAAATTTTCGATGTTGTCTCCCTCGATAAAAACCTGCGCCTGACGGCGGAGTTTGCCTTCTGCCGGATTGTTTGCATTGGTAAAATAATGAGTAACAAGCCGGGGCGACACGACTTTCATCTCCGGGAAGAGTAGCGGTAACTCGCAACCAGCTGTCCACGTTGGAACGAGGAGTTTACTATTTTGGATATACTTGCCGGCGGCTAGACCGAAATCCGTATTCTCTTTAACTAACTGATATTCGAGGGGCGTTTTCCATGCTGCCTGTGGGCTAATCGGCGTGATCGAGAGTGCACGATAGGCGCAAAAGAAACTAACTACGATAGCCAGTAGCGCCGCCACAAGTAGCGGCCGCTGTCCTACACGAGTAGCCGCCGTCTGTCCGAACAACCGCGGACCTGCTGTAGGCAACATGGCGCAGAGCAATGGCAGTGGCACCAAATAATTCAACCGAAAGTAACACAAGGCCATAATGTGTCTCATCCACCAGGATGCAAGCAGGGGGTTCAAGCAAAAAAACCACACCGCGCAAGCATAAAAGAAGAGAAAAAGACCGATCTTTCCCCGGACGACGATGAGCGGCACAGCAGTCATTAGCAGGATATTTCGGACGTACCCTGCTGGTCCGCCCACGAAAAACGTCATAGCTTCGCTCCATGGCATGTATGTTGACCCGTACATGCTTATATCGATTGGTTTTGGAATAATGTTGATCAGCAGCAAAACTAAAATTCCGATCGGATAGATGAGCGGTATTATCAGGAACAGCCCGCGATGAATGTGGTTACGCAAGTATTCGGCTCCCCTGTCGTCAAATAGCTGACTCGTAAAGAAGGCTAACCAGGAGCACCCAATTACCGCGGGGATCAAGTAAAGAGCCGTATTAGCCACACCAACGCTAGCGATACTCAAAAGAGTTAGCCACACAAGGTCACTTCGGTTGCCGCGACTCAGGAATCGATAGCTCAGGGCAAGAGCGAGCGGCAAAGCCAGAATGAACACGATCGATCTCCCCTCCCACAGATAGCCGGCAGCCATCCCGAATGACCAGTAGCGAGAAACAGTTCCAATCACCGCTGGTCCAGGATTGTCCAATAGCAAAAATGCCACCGCGAGTAACGTACCGACAGCGGCCGGCCACGTAGACAATCCGAATTGTCGCACGCACCAGTAAAAGACAAAGGGGATCAAAAACGCGCTGAGCGCATGGCCGATGATTTGATAAAAGTACAAGGGATCGAGCCCAAGGTAATGACTGAGAATCCCCAGAAGCATCTCATAACTGGTCGCCAGATGAACCGGAGAGAATGCAGCAGCGTCCATATCGACGCTCGTCTCACGCAGGTAGATGGGCTGGTTAAGATCCAGGAGCTGAGTGAGAACTCTGTGGAAATAGACCACGTCGTCCTGATTCGGTCGTCGCACGAATAGGACGGTGGTTGCACAAGCGAGCCCCACAACCAGCACAAGGATGTGGGAAAAATGGAAGCGGTAGCCTTTGCCGGGCATCGAGTCTGTTTGCTTCCACAACCGGCAAAGGAAAAACGAAGCGACGCCAGCGGCGGCTAAAAAACACCACGTAATCATGCTTGCCGGCCACCTGGCGATAAGGACTAATTGATAAGCCAATGTCCAAAGCGCCACGCCGCCAATGGGCAGTAGCAGAATGTCCCCTGCGTGCCCGGCAGACGTGTCGGACGTTGCCGTCGATTTCATCCTCGAATTGTGTGGAATCCGGAGTGTTTTGCAATGCTCCGCTGACACGGCGCTTCGGCCTGTCTTTCTTGTTAAGCCGTTGATCACTCTTACGGCGTAACTCGCTTACGAAAAAGCAAAATCGTAGGAAACGGGTAGGTCATGTCTACCGGAAACTGCGTCAGGTTGAACTCGTATCCCAGAATCTTTACCGGGACATAATACGTTTTTTCATATTTTAGTCCGCTCTCGCCCTCGATTCTCGCGACAGTTGCATTTGTCCAACGCAGATCAATCGCTCGTGGAAAACCCACTAGGAAAAAATCAGCCTTCTCGCCGGCGTCCTGCAACTCCACCGTCACGCGTTCGCTTTTCAACCGTTCAACTGCTGGCGCGACAGTGTAAAAATATGGGCCGAAGCGCAACATGCCAATCGTTGCTGGCGAACCTCCAATCAACGTTTGCAGATCCTCGCGAAGTGTTTCACGAGCGTCCTTTCGCTGCATGGCACGATCATACGTCATGTCGAACACCACCGACGGCCCGAAAGCGAGAAGAATCGCCGCCGTAAAAGTAACTGCAAAAATCCGCTTATTGTTAAAATGCAACTGTAGATCTGCCGACGCAATGCCAAAAAGTATGCAAAAGCCGGGAAACAGCAGCATGGTTGCTCGAGCGAAATACGGTCCAAGATAGCCTTTTGCCATGAAGTAGAGATACAAAGCCGAAAACATCATTAGGGGAACGGATTGGCTGTAAACGCGGGACCTGAAAAGAAGGTACAAAATTGCGGAGTATGGAGCCAGCCATAGCAAAGGATACATGGCGTATGGAATTAAATAGACCATGTATCTCCAGACCACCGACAAATTGAGCAGCTGAGTCATGCTAAACTGCTGTAGAGACGCGTATTTCAAGGTTTCGTTAGTGATTGCGTGTGTAACGCTCGAAGGATCCAGAAACAGCATAGGATGGCCGATGAACAAACCGATTACAAATCCCACACCGATCAACCAAGCTTGCCAGCCAATCAGATGTTTTGCGCGCTGTAGAAATCGCGTGTGGCGAGGTAGCGACGCGTGGTCAGCATTATTAAGCAGTAAGCACAGGCAAGGAATGACCACGATAAGCCCGACAGGATATCGCGTCGCTGCTCCCAGCCCGGAAAGTAGTCCAACAGTCATGAGCAGCCGCCACGACTGCGACTTCTGAAGTTTAAGTGACACCCAAATCACCAATGCACACAATAGGTTGCTGAGGATGTGGGTCCTCATGAAATGCGAGTAAATAATCTGCATCGGTAATACAGCGTAACAAAGCGCCCCGACCAGGGATGGGTACAACCGCTGAGTCGCTTGTCGAATCGCCAGAAACACAACAACGACTGTGCAGAGGTCGAACAGAACAGACATCCATCGACAGATATACAACAAGTCAGACTGGTCCCATGTATTTCCTGCGCCACCCGGATAAGGGGTTTTGTTGCCAAGCAGCTTCAACACTGCTTGTGGTATCGCCCACAGATAATAATTGAACGTGCCTTCAAAATAGGCTTCTGGAGCTTTAACCTGACCAGCTAATAGATCGATCTGCAGAACGCCTCTAAGGCTCACAAACTCGTCGGGCTGAAAATTGCGTTCGTGACCATACCCGCTGTTGAGTCCCCAGGTGAGCCCGAGCAAGCGAAGGTAGGCGGCCAAGCCAAGCGTTGCCAAGACCAAGGCAGGCTGAAGAGCTTGCCGAACGAATGAGCCTCCAAAAGCGCGGCGTTGAAGCAAAACACTAGCGCGCATTGTCCGACGGTGGTGGCGCGGCGTCTGACTCGGCGGAGATAAGTTGCAGGATTGCCGCTCCACCGGATGAGTTGTTTAGACGGTGCCACTGATATCCAGCAATAATAGGCAGCCGCAACTGCCCTTTCGCGACCTCATCGTCGGAAACGAAAAGCGCGTAAACCGGAATCGAATGTTTCAACGCGTTTTGAGTCACTGCCAGCGCCTGGGGCCGATCATAACGCCAGATATAGCTCCACTTGTAATGATGTTTCGCGTCGATAGGAACCGCGGCAAACGAGCGCGGCAAAAGAGCGTTCAAGTATACGGAATCGATGTCACTAAGGATGACGCCAAGTTGGCGGCCCAATTGTCGAGCGAACTGCTTTTGCGCAACGAACGCGGTTGATTCAGTGGGCAAACTTGTAAAATGAAGAGCGTCCCACGCTTGGAATCGATTAATTGCGGGGGTGTTGTAACCTGACCGCGAAGGGTAGCCGAGACAACTGCCCGCGAGCAAAACAAACACGCCCAACGTAGCACCAATCCATCTTCGATTAAAAAGCTTGTTTGCCGCCCACGTGACAGGAAGGACAGCGAGGGCTACAACAAGGAGCAGGACCGGCAAATAGAAGCGACCATCGCTTCCAAACAGATAACACAGCGATGCCATAAGTGAGCTGAACGCCGCCAAGGAGGCGCAAACAAAGAACCACGAGAATCGGACCAAGAATAAGCCGGCACAAACCAGAAGTATGAAAGCTGGCACAAAGCACGTGCCCGTCCCAAAAACGTAGGCAGCGTCGTATGGGTGCGTCTGCAGCGAGAATTGTCTCCAAAGATTCAGTGCGTTTCTCGGAACATATCGCGGCAAAAAGAGAAGGTGCTTCATGCTAAAATATGGCACCCAAAAATCATAGCCTGTCTTCAACGGCGACCCGAATTGGATTGAGTTAAATACGAGTACCGGGGCAGCTGCAGCCACAAAGACGACACACACAGCAGCGCAATGAAGAAACCAGCGCCAGGGCCTGCCTCTCATTGGGAACAAAGTCATGGTCAACAACAGTGGCGCAAAAAAAAGCGATTGGATCCGAATGTTCAACGAAAGGCCCAGAAAAACGGCACATAAATAAATTTTCCAACGGCGTTTTTCATAAAAACCAAGATAGGCGAACATGAAAGCCAGTACAATTAACAGCGAGGCACTGACCTCGCTTAGTGACGAACGACAGAAAGTGAAAAAGCCAGGGAGTGTCGAGAGTAAGAGCACCGCGAAGCCGCCGCTCAACGGCATCCCCAGGTAAACGTAAAAAGCAAACACAGCCAAAAGCAGGAGCAGCCCTGTCGTTTGACTCGTGCGGAATGGTGCCAGCACGTGGTCTGCTTCCGGCAGAATTTTTAACCAGGGGAGCATCAACACGGGATATCCAAAGGGATACCGCGATGGCAATTTTTCATAACCGATTCGTATCGAAGGCCAGCCATCGCGTCCAAGCGCTTGTGCCTGCGCGAAGTACTCTGTAGCGTCGGGATGGGGAGCAAGATCGAGCAGCGTTGTTTTGCTGTAATCCAGCCTGACAACCGCGAGGTAGTAGAACGTTAAGCCGGAGAGGAGAAGCAACACGCCGATCGATAGCTGTGAAATTGAAAACCTTCTCGGCGTGATCGTCTCTGCCAGAACCGTCATATGATTCTTTCTCACCGCGCGCTTGGATCGATTAGTTATCACCGAAAGCAATGTGATGTAGAGTCAGAAGTCAGCCCGCGCCACTGTCAGGAGCAGCCCAGAATTTGTGGCAGTTTCCACGCGGCAAACAAGGCTGAATCGCTGTCCACAGCAATATTCGATGAGCACGTAGAGTGGCCAGCCAGCACGCCCCTTACTCGAGATACTTCTGGAGGAACAACTCCATTACGTGCTGCACCCCGGCGCCAGTTACGTGTCGTAAATCCTGCTCCCACACCACTGCGCGATTAGAGTTTTGCACGATCTCGTAACTTGGAAAGTATTCGACGTTGGCATGCGCAGTCGCCCACTCCTGGGCGAGTGCTCTTAGAAGCGATTTCGCCCAGGTGTTCGCTACCACGATATCCATATTTGAGAAGGTGTTCATCAAAGGCACTGGAGAAACCGTGACGATAACGTGAAAGTCAGGATGCCCATAGCGACACAGCAATGCATATGTAGCTTCCAGATTGGCCCAATTTTCGGCGAATCCGGTGAGATGAAATTCGTATCGGTTTGGTTCTGATCTAAACAAAGGCGGAGCTGCACCTGGTTTAAGCGTATATGCTACGGAAAGGGGAGTGCAGTTAACGAACACGTCTGCTTGAACATCGCGCCACACTTCTGCCAGTCCGAGTGTAACGATCACAGCACGACAGTTCGTTATGCGCTTCGTAATTGCTTGCATCAATGCCCGGCGCTCCAGTGTTTCGTTCAGGCCGACGAAGTTTAACGTCGGGTTTGTGTGTGGATCGTACCAGGTCGTTTTTGTGAGTTGAACAATAGACTCCAACGGAAATGCTGCGTTTGGATCAAGCGCCCAGCGCAACTCATTCAGCGTCGAATAGGTGTTGTACTTATTTGTAAATCCGAGCGCTGATACGCGCGTTTTCGCTGGCTGGAGTTTGCCGAATTCAGGAGCTGCACTTTCAACAGCAATGTTCTGCTTGGCGAGGAAGTGCTCAAGGCCCCGCGCAAAACATGAGCCGATGGCATAAAAGTTATCGTCTCGGCGAAGCTTGAACTTCGGATCGACTTGAGGAGTGAACCAGCTCTCCTGCAATCGCTGAAAGGCATATCTGCCAGCAGGATCATGGGGGGCGGCATCGTCCTCATACCAGGTAGCTGCGCGGTTTGCTTTATAATTTTCCATCGCCTCAGCTGCAGTTGCGACATAAGGCGATTTGCTCAACGTCGTACGACTGCTCGGCGGATTGGCAGTGGGTGTTTCGGTTAGCAATGCTCCGGACATGCCTAAGAAATTCTCACTGATTTATCGCTGCGCGAGTAGATAAATCGCTATCAATGTGAACAGAAAGTACGGAACGAGGACCGCTGCTCCAGCGTACTCTTTTGCCATCCGCTGGCCGAAGAACAGCGCAATAATCGCCACCGCAGACGTGACTGCACCGTAGTATGCGACGGTTGAATCGCCCAAGAACATTACCGCCAGGCAGCCAATAGCACTTAGTGCGCCTGCTGCGAGTTCGAGAATCGTGATTACCGTCACCAAGGCCGGTACAAATCCGGCTAATGGACTTTTCGCAAAATGTCCCTTTAGCCATTCGAGGTTTCCACGGCGGTCGATGATTTTATCGATTCCCGATTGGAGAAAAAGAATCGCCAGAAAGGCGGATGCGAAAATCTGCATCAGATAAATTGCTTGGGTGAACGTGTGCAAAGCTGGCATACGAAACGGACGTTAGATGGAAACCCTTGAGTTTGTCCACCTGTTCAATCGCCTTGGGCGGCCGCATCCGCGAATGCGATCTGACGCGTTCTTACGTCCAGTTCGGCTTCGGCAGGCGTCCCAAACATCCGCGCGCGGGAATCCTCGAATTCGCCTTCCCATCGAGCGACGACCACTGTGGCCAGGCAATTGCCGATCACGTTCACGCACGTTCGGCCCATGTCCATCAGTTCATCCACGCCGAAAATGATTGCAACGCCGATTGGTCCGAGGCCTGACGGCACAAATGAGTTCAGCGCCCCCAACAAAATGACCAGGGATGAGCGCGGAACACCGGCTACGCCTTTGGACGTAAGCATTAACGTCAGCATCATGGTTATCTGTTGGGCTACTGACATGTGCCAGCCCATGGTCGTCTCGGCCGCTTGCGCCACGAACACCGAAGCCATCGCGAGATATAAGGTCGATCCTGTGAGGTTAAACGAATAGCCGGTCGGCATGACGAACCCCACAATGTGCGGTGGAACACCAAAGCGCTCCATCGATTCCATCGCTTTTGGCAGCGCTGACTCGCTACTGGTTGTCGCAAAGGCAAGGGCCGCAGGTTCCCGCACGGCCCTGACAAATTGCCGCACCGGAATCCGCGCAATCCAAATCACGAGGCCAAAGATCAACAACAAAAAAATGACGAGAGCGAGGTATAGGGAGCCAATCAGTTTCCCGAGATTTACCAGCACGCCTGCACCCTGCGTACCGATGGTATGTGCCATTGCCGCTCCCACTCCAATTGGCGCAAACAGCATCACGTAATTTGTAAATTTGAACATGATTTGAGAGAGACTCTCCATCGCATGGATGATGGGTTTGCCTTTTTCGCCAACGGCAGACACGGCCAGCGCGAAGAGGACGCTGAATGCGACGATCTGCAAAACGTCGCCGCGCGCCATCGCGTCAATGACACTGGAAGGAAATGCGTGCACGATTGTTTCAACCAAAGTCTTTGGATGACTTTGCTCAATCGTCTTGATGACGTCTGTATTCGTTGCGGCAAGAGTCACACCCAGGCCGGGCTTAATGAAATTCACAACGGCCAATCCGATGAACAGTGCAGCAGTCGTTACGATCTCGAAGTAAATTAGCGCCTTAATTCCCATGCGCCCCACTTTGCGAAGCGCACCGGCGCCTGCGATACCAACGACAATCGTTGAGAAAACGAGCGGCGCGATGATCGATTTGATCAGGTTAATGAAAATGTCGCGCAAAAAATAAACCGCGTTTCCCCAATCGGGCCGCAGCCAGCCGATCACACCCCCGACGGCCAACCCGATGAAGATTTGCGCCGTCAAAGACGGGCGATACCATGGGCGGCGAACCGGTCGAGAAATGGTGGCGGTCATCGCCTTGTCATTAACACAAACGCGAAATCCGAAACAGGCGCGTTTCCCTTTCCGGGGAGCACAGGCTGCCAGCCTGTAGTTGCCGGCAGCTTGCCGGCAACATGTTTAGACTCGAGGCGCCGTTGAAATCCAGCCGTCTTGGCAAGCTGCCAAGACGAACAGGCTGGCAGCCTGTGCTCCCCAGAACACTCGCGCCATGCTTTCGCATGTTAGTTACGCGCGGCACCGCGCGGTCAGTCGATCATACGTCGTTCGAGTCCGCTGTACGCATCGACGCGCCGATCGCGCAAAAACGGCCAGTGAGTTCGTTGTTCGTTGACGCGAGCCCAATCGATTTCCGCGATCACAATTTCCTCCTGGTCCACCGAAGCTTTGGCAATGATTTCGCCGTCTGGGCCGCAAACAAAGCTTTGCCCCCAAAATTCGATGCCTTCGCCGCCGGCGGGCGCTTCATGGCCAACGCGGTTCGCAACCGCAACGTAACAACCGTTCGCAATCGCGTGCCCGCGCTGGATCGTCTCCCATGCAGAATGCTGCGCCTCGCCAAACTGCTTCTTCTCGCTCGGATGCCAGCCGATCGCAGTTGGGTAAAAAAGAATTTCCGCTCCGCTTAGTGCCGTGAGGCGCGCCGCTTCTGGGTACCATTGATCCCAGCAAATGCAGACGCCGAGCTTGCCGTGTTGCGTGTCCCATGCGCGAAAGCCGAGATCGCCCGGTGCAAAATAGAATTTCTCGTGATACAGCGGATCATCCGGGATGTGCATTTTGCGATATTTACCCAGGAAGGTGCCGTCGGCGTCGATGATCGCAGCAGTGTTGTGGTAAAGCCCCGCACTGCGTTTCTCAAAAAGTGACGCGATGATCACCAGCTCTTCCTTCTTCGCGACATCTGCCAACGCTGCCGTTGTTTTTCCAGGCACTTCCTCCGCCAACTCGAAATTCTTGTGATCTTCGCTCTGGCAAAAATATTGCGAGCGAAACAGCTCTGGCAGGCAGACGATCTGCGCGCCTTGTTTGGCAGCCTCGCCAATGAATTCAATTGTGTGCGCTAGGTTCTTCTCTGGCTCCGCGCCGCAACGCATCTGGATCAAGGCGATTTTCGTTTTGTTAGAACTCATTTCGGATTCTAATTAACACGGGGCTTTAGCCCGGTGAATGCAACCGCGCAAGCGAAGTGAGCCGTTTCAACAGCTTATGTCCCCGGGGGGGAAAGCCGTTAAAACGGCTGGTGATGGTTCGTGCATTGGCACCTGGCTGAACCCAGGTGTTAATGAAAACCCTCCGCGCGGCTACTTCACCGAATCTGCCGGCACGATCTTGATGCTCTCGATGACGACGCGTTTTGTCGGCTTGCTCGGTTCGCCTTGTGCATTCCGTTCGACTGGTGTGTTCCCGATTTTCTCCAGCACATCATCACCCTTAATCAATTTGCCGAAAGTCGTGTATTGATGATCGAGCCGGTGTACGGGCGCGAGGCAGATGAAAAATTGCGAGCCGGCTGAATCGGGATCGGCCGAGCGCGCCATGGAGAGCACACCGCGGTCATGCGAATGATCGTTAAATTCAGCGTTGATTTTGTAACCTGGCCCACCCATGCCGTAACTGTTTTCCTTTGCCGGATCTTTCGAATTCGGGTCGCCGCCCTGAATCATGAATTCTTTGACAATCCGATGGAAAATGGTGCCGTCGTAGAAACCCTGCCGCGCCAATTTTTTGAAATTCTCAATTGTCTGTGGGGCGGCGTCGGTCCAGAACTGCACCACCATTTCGCCTTCGCTGGTTTTGATCACTGCTACTTCGTTTAATGAGTTCATCGGAGTTGTTTCCTGTTTTTTTTCTTCGGCGGCAGCCACTGCAATGAGCGCCCATCCAATTAAGCAATAAAAAAAAGATTTCATGCCGGCTAACGGTAATGCTTCACGATCAACCTTCAACACAAGTAAACGCGCGGTCATCCTGAGCAAAGCGAAGGATCTCACACCAGGTGACTGATCACTCAGTCTGCCGAGTATGATCAACGCGCGTTTGCGAGATCCCTCCCTTGGCTCGGGATGACAGATGAATTGTACTCTTGCAAACTGCGCACCTGGACCTTTCGTTTTTGCAATGAGCGGATCCCATTCGCGCTAGCCAGCGCTGCGCGCACGGTCGTCATGATTGGAATTTTTGCGGCCAGCGCTGCATTACGAATCACGACTTCGTGCTCGCGCGGAATTTTGCCGCTCGGCGTGTTGATGATGAAATTGATGTCGCCGTTCTTGATACGGTCGAGAACGTTCGGGCGGCCCTCGTGAATCTTGAAGACCTTCGTGATCTTGATCTTTGCTTTCGTCAACGCGGCCGCTGTTCCGCTCGTGGAAATAATTTCAAAACCGAGCTTCACAAATTCGCGCGCGACGGGAATCACGGCCTCTTTGTCAGTGTCTTTTACGCTGATGAAAACCTTTCCTTTCTTCGGCAACGGCGGCGGCGCGGCCATTTGCGATTTCGCATAAGCAAGGCCAAGATCGACATCGATGCCCATCACTTCGCCGGTCGATTTCATTTCCGGCCCGAGCGAGATATCGAGGCCTTCGTAGCGAAGAAACGGAAACACCGCCTCCTTCACTGAAAAGTGCTTGGGCACGATTTCTTTTGTGAATCCAAGCTCGTGCAATGGTTTTCCTGTCATGACCTTGGCAGCGAGTTTTGCCAGCGGAACACCGATTGCTTTGCTGACGAACGGGATCGTGCGCGACCCACGTGGATTCACTTCGAGCACGTACACGTCCTCGCCTTTGACCGCGAACTGCACGTTCATTAATCCGCGGACGTTCAGCTCGCGCGCCATTGCTTTTGTCGCCGACGAAATCTCCTCGAGCACTTTTTTAGACAACGAGAACGTTGGGATCACACAGGCGCTATCGCCGCTATGGATCCCAGCTTCCTCGATGTGTTCCATGATTGCGCCGATCACGGTTGTTTCACCATCCGAGATGCAATCGACATCGACTTCAATCGCTTCTTCGAGAAAACGATCGACCAGCACAGGCCGCTCAGGGCTGACTTCGATCGCGCTGGTCATGTAGCGGCGCAGATCGTGTTCGTTATAGACGAGCTCCATGGCGCGTCCGCCGAGAACGAACGACGGCCTGACCAGGACCGGATATCCGATCTTCTGTGCTATGCGGACAGCTTCTTCGGTGCTGACCGCTGATCCATTCGGCGTCTGTCGCAGACCGAGCTTGTCGAGCATCGCGGCAAATAGCTGACGATCTTCTGCGATCTCGATGCTCTCAGGTTGCGTTCCAAGGATCGGCACGCCCGCCGCCTTCAATCCATCGGCCAAATTCAAAGGTGTTTGCCCGCCGAACTGGACGAACACGCCTTCCGGCTTCTCCTGATCATAAATGTTGAGGACGTCCTCGAGCGTGAGCGGCTCAAAATATAGTTTGTCGCTGGTGTCGTAGTCGGTCGATACCGTTTCCGGATTCGAGTTGACCATGACTGTTTCAAATCCGAGTTCGCGTAGAGCAAAGGCCGCGTGAACGCAGCAGTAATCAAACTCGATTCCCTGGCCAATACGGTTCGGCCCCCCGCCCAGAATCATGATCTTACGCTTGCCGCTCTCGCGCCGCTCGTTCTCGTCGCCGTAAGTGGAGTAGTAATAAGGCGTGTAGGCTTCGAACTCCGCCGCGCAAGTGTCTACGAGTCGGTAAGTGGGTAACATGCCTGACGACTTTCGTAGCGCGCGGATTTCGGCCTCACTCACGCCATTGGCCACCGCCAATTGCCGATCGGAAAACCCGAGCTTTTTTGCGCGCAGGAGCGGCTCTCTTCCGAGCACATCATTGGAGCGCGCCTTGTTGGAAGTGAAGCTGCCAGCTTCATTCGGCCGACGAGCATCTTGCTCGTCGGATATAGCATGCGGTTGGCACTCCAATGGTCTGCTTGGGCAACACGCCTGACTTGGAATCTCACCATTCACTACTAGCGCGTCGCGTCGCGCTAAAATGAAACTGTGCTCGAGTAGCCGCGCTTTTTGCGGATTTTGCGCGATGTACTCTCGGCAAGCGCGCAAATGGTCAGCGTCACGCACAATGGTATCGAAGCTTTCATGCATCCAGAGTGGTCCTGCACGATCGATTTCGCGGTTGATCGCCTGCCCTGTGAATGATTTCCACGAATGCAAGATGTCGGCGAGCGAGTTTTCGCCCAGCGGCTTGAAAAGCACATGCACGTGGTTTGGCATTACGACGTACGCGTCGACCAGATATCTTTGCCGATCGAAATGGTTCAGCGATTTAGCCACAATCGCGGCAGCACGTGGCTCACACAGCAAACATGAACCATGTCCCTGATCCAGCCAGTGCTCGCGCTCCTCTTCAAACCTGCGCATGTATTCGCGTGCGGTCTTCCAATCCCATGGCTGCGGGTGAAGCCGTAACCAGGCAGCGCGTTCATCTTTCCACTCGGCAAGGACATCGGCGGGAACTGAATCCACTAAGCGAAATGTGACGAAGTAAGTTGCACCGGATTGTTCCCAATGCGGAAGGTGTCCACGCCTTTGCACGATTGGCTGTTGCGGATCCAGAGCGCGGAATTGGAAGTCAACCGTCGCGGTTGACTCGGCCGTCGGGCTTCCAGCGCGAGGGTCTCGTGTTCGACGAGCAAGATGCTCGTCGGCCGAGTCAGGCAAGATGCCTGACTTCCGAACAGGCGAGAGACGCGGCGTACCCAGGGATTCTGCTTCCTCAACAACCTGCGCCACATTCCGCAAGAACCACCGGTCGATCTTCGTCAACTCGTAAATCTCATCGATCGACGCGCCTTTGTTGAAAGCTTGCGCGATATGGAAGACGCGTTCCGCATTGGGGGTCGCCAGCCTCAAACGCAGCGTCTCAAGATCTACGTCTCTGTCTGCGCCGTCGCGTATTAGGCCGAAGCGTTTGATCTCCAGACTGCGCAGCGCTTTTTGCAACGCCTCCTTGAACGTGCGCCCGATAGCCATTGCTTCGCCGACGCTTTTCATTCGCGTCGTCAGCGTCGCGTCCGCTTGCGGAAATTTCTCGAACGTGAACCGCGGCACTTTGACCACGCAATAGTCAATCGTCGGTTCAAAGCATGCCGGCGTTTCGCGCGTGATATCGTTTTTGATTTCGTCGAGCGTGTAACCGACCGCGAGCTTCGCTGCGATCTTTGCAATCGGAAAACCCGTTGCTTTCGATGCCAGCGCGCTGGAACGCGAAACGCGCGGATTCATTTCGATCACCACCATGCGGCCGGTATCAGGGTGCACTGCAAACTGAATATTTGATCCGCCGGTCTCGACACCGATCTCGCGAATGACGGCAAAAGCGGCGTCGCGCATGATCTGGTATTCCTTATCGGTGAGCGTTTGCACCGGTGCGACGGTGATGGAATCGCCGGTATGCACACCCATCGGATCAAAATTCTCGATGGAACAAACGACCACGCAGTTGTCCATCCGGTCGCGCATGACTTCCATCTCAAATTCTTTCCAGCCCACGAGCGATTCTTCGATCAAGACTTCGTGCACCGGCGAGAGGTCGAGCCCGCGTGCAGTCATCACGTCGAGCTCCTCGCGATTGTAAGCGATCCCGCCACCAGTTCCGCCGAGAGTGAACGCTGGCCGAATGATGAGTGGGAACGTTCCGATTTCAGCGACGATCCGATCGAGCTCCGCTACCGACCGTGCCACGCCCGAGCGCGGCACATCCAGGCCAATTCGCAACATCGCTTCCTTGAACAACTGGCGATCTTCGCCTTTGGCAATGGCCTGCGCGTTTGCGCCGATCAATTTCACTCCGTGCCGGCCGAGTGCGCCTTTGCGGTTCAACTCCATCGCGGTGTTCAGCGCCGTCTGCCCGCCCAGTGTTGGCAAAATCGCGTCAGGCTTTTCGCGTTCGATGATTGCCTCGACGACTTCAGCAGTGATCGGCTCGATGTACGTGCGATCAGCGAACTCCGGATCGGTCATAATCGTCGCCGGATTCGAATTAACCAGCACGACCTCATAGCCTTCCTCGCGCAACGCTTTGCACGCTTGAACGCCGGAATAATCAAATTCGCAGCCTTGCCCAATCACGATTGGACCGGAGCCGATCAGGAGAATTTTTCTGAGCTCGTTATTCCGCGGCATCTGCGCCAGCGCGGACAGTAAACGAAATCACACGAACGTCACGCACGAAGTCCAAATTCCGTCATCCTGAGCGCAGCGAAGGACCTCACGCAGGCTGGTAGAATTATGTTGGAAAACTTGTGTGATCAAAGCTTCGATTGTGAGGTTCCTCGCCGTCTTTACGGCTCGGAATGACAGCGTGGTAATGTTACGCCACTTCGGCCATGCGCTGGCGGTCGAGCCAAACTTTGCAGATGCTTTTGATGCGCGTGAGAACGTAATAAAC
>DATBDI010000109.1:0-3084 GCA_036270025.1 Candidatus Udaeobacter sp.
CAGTCGCCCGGGACTGCCATCGCGGCGTTCGCCGACCTGCTCGCGTCGATGCTGAATGCGAATCTCACGGTGTGGCGTTCTGCGCCGGCGCCGGTGGAACTCGAACGGCTGACGATCGATTGGATCCGGCAAATTCTTGGATTCAATGCCGAAGCCGGCGGTCTGTTTGTCAGCGGTGGGTCGATGGCAAATTTCGCCGCGCTTGCAGCGGCGCGTCAGACGACAAACTGCTCCCTGGATCGGTTGCGCATCTACGCATCGAGCGAGACGCATTTCTCCATCGCCAAGGGGGCAGCGCTTTTGGGAATCCGGAATGTGCAGCACGTCGGGGTCGACGAGCGCTTCAAAATCCGAACTGACGATCTGGTTGCAAAAATCAATGCTGATGTGGAGGCGGGCCATGTTCCATTCTGCGTGGTTGCAAATGCCGGAACCGTAAACACTGGGGCGGTGGACCCGTTGGCGGAGATCCGAGAGGTTGCGGACCGCTTCCAAATTTGGATGCATGTGGATGGAAGCTATGGCGCTTTCGCCGTTCTCGCGAAATCGGTGCGCGAGTTGTTTGCAGGAGTTGAGCGCGCGGATTCGATAGCGCTCGATCCCCACAAATGGCTTTATCTTCCGGTCGACGTCGGCTGCATAATCTACCGCGACCCAGAGGTCGCGCGGGCTGTATTCACCCACGAGGCCGAATACACGCGCATCATTGGACAGGAGGCAAACGAAGCGTTCGCGTATTGGGACTACGGCCCGGAACTGTCGCGCCGGTTCCGGGCGTTTAAGGTGTGGATGTTGTTAAAAGGAATCGGCCTCGATTCGTTGAGCGAAGCGATAGAGAACAATATTGCCTGCGCTAGATATTTGGAATCGATGGTTCGGGCCAGCGATGACTTCGAGATGGCCGCGCCGGTCGAGTTATCAATCTTCTGCTTTCGTTACGTGCCGGCCCGGCTCAGAGGCGAATCGCCTGAGGCAATCGATGCGCTCAACGAACGCCTGCTGATCGAGCTGCAACGAGATGGCAGCTCGTATCTCTCAAATGCCACGCTTGGCGGTCGGTTCGCCCTGCGCGGTTGCGTGCTGAATTATCGGACTACTTTGCGCGACATGGAGATCTTGCTCGACGATTTGCGACGCGTAGCGAAAACGTTGTCGACTTCTGTCTAAGCGAAGATTGCGTATCGCGCTATTTATTGCCGGCGCGCGTGTAGTTGATCTCCATGGTTTTCTTTTCCTGGCCGCCGTGGTTTTCGTACCATTCAAGCACCATGTGATCTTTATCGGTGGCTTTTATTACTTCGCGCACTGGCGTTTTCATTCCAGGCATCATTTCGATCTCACTCGTGTAAGTGAATGTCTTCGTCCCGGGATCGTAGGTACCTTCGGAGAACTGGACACCGGTGCCCATGTTGTCGATCCACGAGGAGACAAACTTTTTCTTTACGTTGTCATAGCCTTCGATGCCCATGCCTTTGAATTGCATCTCCTTCGGTTTGCCGTCTTCACCAGGCATCTGCATTTTACCGGTCACATCCATTACAGAGTAGCGACCGCCCATGATGCTCTTGCGGGCGGCGGTGCCTTTGGATTGCTGCGGTGGTGCGTTCGGATCGGGATTCATCCAGAGCTTGATGGTGTAATTCCAGTTGCCGTCCATAGTCGCGAGCAACTTGTGATTTTCGTTCAGCTTCGACATTTCGATCATCTGCTTCATCATCTCCTGCGGATTCGGCTGGCCGGTTGCAGTGGTGACCGCGTTTGTGCCGGAAGTCGGTGGTTCTGACGAGGTTTGTGCAAATGAAGAAGTCGCGACAACTGTCGCGAAGACGATTGTGATTAATGAGGTAACTGTTTTCATAGCGGCCATCTTGCCAGTGATGAGTGACGAGTGACAAGTGACAAGTGACAAGTGCGAAATGAGACGAATTTGTCCGCAGGTTGACTCGCTCGCTCCCGCTCTGTCGGCCATTCGGCCTTCCCGTCTACGTCGTTCGCTCCCCATCGACTCCGTTTCCTCATCCCGATCTACACAGATTAAGAAGCAACCAGAAGCGGGCGTTCGTTAGCACTATCCATCTTCGCTATGTAGTGTTCCAAATGAAAACGGAGAATCCGACGATTGAAATTTGCCCCGGGATTACGCGCCGGACAGTCGCGCACGGAAACATGATGTATCAGATGATGGCAACGCTTGCCGCTGGGAGCATCATGCCTCCGCACTCGCATCCGCAGGAACAAATCGTTCACATTCTCGAAGGCAAAATGCGCTTGATTGTCGATGGGGTGGCGCATGAGCTTTCAACTGGGGACTCTTTTTATCTCGCGAGCAATGTTCCGCACGGCGTGGAGACGCTCTTACCCACGTGCGTCCTCGACACGTTCAGCCCGCCGCGAAATGATTATCTCGCCATTGACGCTAAAGTTCGGCACGGCGCTCTGTAGCCGTACGGCAGCCAAATTTGTCCACAGATTACGCAGATTTTCGGAGTGCGGTGGCTTGACGCCGCTTTGGGAGAGGGGCGTTTCCAATCCCTGCAAATCGGGACAGGCATCGAATGCTCAACCCTTCGGCTCGTCCGCAATCCGAAGCACAACCTTTCCGCGCGTGTGATGCGTCGCCGCCTGCTGTTGCGCCGCAACGGCATCGTTCAGCGAAACAACCTGGGTCACAATCGGTTTGATCTTTCCGTTGTCGATTAGCTGCGCAATCTCGGTGAAGTTTTCAGAATCGGGATGACTGGAAATTCCCGCGCCGCGAACCCCATGTTTTTTCAGTTCGTCCGGATCCGGCCGCGCTACGAGCGACATGACAATCCCGCCCTTCTTCACCACAGCGTAGGAACGCGCCAATGTATCCTTGCCCACTGGATCAAGCACAGCATCGACATCTTTCGCGACGTCTTCGAATTTGGTTTTTGTGTAGTCGACTGCCACGTCGGCGCCGAGTTGCTTGAGCAGGTCCTGGTTCGCTGTCGAGGCGGTGGCAATCACTCGCGCACCTCGAGCTTTCGCTATTTGAATTGCAAAGCTACCGACGCCGCCGGAACCGCCGTGAATGAGAATGGTTTGCCCTGGCTGCAGCTT
>DATBDI010000110.1:0-7333 GCA_036270025.1 Candidatus Udaeobacter sp.
CGTAAAACTCCGTCACGCGGTTTTCATGAAGGCGGTACGGCGACGTGCCCCGAAAGCGTTCTGGGTTTACGTGGCTGCCTCGCTAGGATTCGAACCGCGTAAAACTTCGTCACGCGGTTTTCATGAAGGCGGTACGGCGACGTGCCCCGAAAGCGTTCGGGGTTTACGTGGCTGCCTCGCTAGGATTCGAACCGCGTAAAACTCCGTCACGCGGTTTTCATGAAGGCGGTACGGCGACGTGCCCCGAAAGCGTTCTGGGTTTACGTGGCTGCCTCGCTAGGATTCGAACCTAGACAGAGAGATTCAGAGTCTCTAGTGCTACCGTTACACTACGAGGCATCGAGAGAGAAAACTAAAGGCGATAGCTCGCGCTGCAAATCGCAGAACGCGTGGCGCGGCAGGATTTTAGGCAGCCGCGACTTTTTGCTCGAGCAGAATCTCAGCGCCCTCTCGAGCGGCGTCGACTTCGAGAGACTTTCCGCTCTTTGCCACCAACGCGCGCGCGTGTTCCACCATTTTATCGATCATCTGGTCGTCATGATTCGGATCGTGATGGAAAAGCAGGAGCTTGCCTACGTTGGCATCAAGCGCCAGCGAAACGACGCTGCCCAGTGAGCTGTGGCCCCAGCCAATGTGCTTCGCGTATTCTTCCTCGGTATATTGCGTGTCCATGATGGCGAGGTCGCAGTCTCGGAGAAATTCGACCATCTTTCTGCGCTCGGCGGTGGCAAAATCCCGCGCTTCGTGCTCGGTAATTCCATCGCGCGAGGCCAATAGCAGCTTAAGCGCCTCGTATGGTTCGTGATCAGGAAAGTAGGCGATTGAACCTGAGCTCGTGACAAGGCGGTACCCAGCGCAAATTCCAGGATGATTAGCGAACTTGGACCTCACCTCGACGTTTCCGACTTGAAACTCCATCTCCCTCAGTTCCTCAATCGCCAGGTGGCTCGGGAGTTGGCGTAAGCTGACGGGGAAAAACGGCGTCTCCATTTGGCTGGCTAAAATCTTTGCCAAACCAGCGCGAGCTCCTTCATAACCCAAAACGCGGATGAGATTTTTCTGATTGTACACAGGAGAAAAGAAAGGCAGTCCCTGGATATGGTCCCAGTGAGTGTGTGAAATCAAAAGAGTCAACTTCATTGAGCGAGGTCCGAATTCCTTGTCCAGAGCGAGACCGAGCAGGCGAATCCCGGTGCCGGCATCGAGGATGATGATCTCGCCGTCGGCGCGCACTTCCACACAACTGGTGTTTCCGCCATAACGGACTGTGCTCTTTCCAGGGACCGGAATTGAACCGCGAACGCCCCAGAGCCTTATTCGCGCAGGGACCGATTCACGTTCCGATACAGATTTTGGTTCGGGACGGAGCGGGATTTCCGGCAGGAGCCGGTCGATCGTGCTGGAGAGCAGTTCCCACGTAATGGGTTTGAGCAGATATTCATCTGCGCCGGCTTCAAGGGCGCTGGTTCGATCGATCGCATAATCGCGGCCTGAAACGACGATGATCTTGGTCGGTTGAAGTTGCGCGCGAATGGAGCGGCATACCTCAAAGCCGTTCGATTTCGGCATTAACAAATCGCACAGGATCAGTTCCGGCCGATTGCGCAACGCCAGCTCCACCCCCGCGTCACCGTCCTTTGCTTCCAGGACCTTCCAGTCTTCGCGCTTGAAAAGCTTTGCGAGTACGCGCCGGTTCTCGGCATCGTCTTCGATGATTAAGACACGAGGCATTTGGGTGGGGGCGCCCTTCCTTTAAGTACGCTTACATTAAGAGCGCGAATTCCTTTTTCCAAGCAGTTGCTGAAACTTTTTCTAAAAGAAAATGGGAATAATCAATATCGCCAGAATGTTGACGACTTTGATCATGGGATTGATTGCAGGGCCGGCGGTGTCTTTGTACGGATCGCCAACGGTGTCGCCCGTGATAGCTGCGGCGTGAGCGAAAGAGCCTTTGCCTCCGAGATTTCCTTCCTCGATGAATTTTTTCGCGTTATCCCACGCGCCGCCGCCGGAGGTCATGGCAATGGCAACAAACAGGCCGGTGACAATGGTTCCCACCAGCAACCCTCCGAGCACGACGGGGCCCAGCTGCGGAATCACCGCCACCGCCACCACAAAAATTAGCGGCAGCAGCGCCGGCACGATCATCTCGCGCAATGCCGCTTTGGTCACGATGTCCACGCATGTGCCATACTCAGGCGTGTCCTGGCCGGTCATGATGCCGGGATGCACCTGCAATTGCCGGCGCACTTCGCGGACAACTGCGCCGGCGGCTTTCCCAACGGCATCCAGACTAAACGCCGTGAAGATAAACGGAAGCAATCCACCAAGAAACAAGCCGATGATTACCTTCGGGTCCTCGAGAGAAAACTCGAACACGAACGGCTGGCCGTTGCGTGTCACGTGTACCTTGAGCTCCTGTACGTATGAGCCGAACAAAACGAGAGCGGCCAAACCGGCCGAAGCAATCGCGTAGCCTTTGGTCACCGCCTTCATGGTGTTACCCACGGCGTCCAGTTGATCGGTGACGTTGCGTACCTCCGTTGGCAGTTTGCTCATTACTGCTATGCCACCTGCATTGTCGGTAATTGGACCGAACGAATCGAGCGAGATGATGATGCCGGCCATCGACAACATCGACATCACGGCGATAGCGATTCCGTAAAGGCCGCCAAAATGGAAACTCAGCAAAATAGCGATTGCGATGAAACCTACTGGCAACGCGGTGGCGTGCTGACCAACGGCCAGCCCGGCGATGATGTTCGTCGCATGACCTGTCTCTGAAGCGCGCGCGATTTTTTGCACGGGCCGATAACGCATCGATGTGTAGTAATTGGTGATTGCCACGACGACGGCGGTCATAAGCAGGCCGACGAACGAAGCCCAATACAGTTGTGCGGGTGAGCGCATCTGGCCGTTTACCATGATCCCGTTCGGGAACAGGTAATGCGTGGTCGGCCAGAAGAGGACAGCCGAAATGATCGCACTGGTGATCACGCCGCCCATGAGCACGCTGGCCGGTTTGCCGCCGGCGAAGTTGACGAACAGAACGCCGCAGATTGCACCCAGCACGGAAATTCCGCCTAGCACAAATGGGTAAATGATGGCCGCCTGATTTCCCGGCAAGGTGAGCGCGCCGACCAGGATCGCACCGATCAAGCTCACCGCGTATGTTTCGAACACGTCTGCGGCCATGCCGGCGCAATCTCCCACGTTGTCACCGACGTTGTCCGCGATCGTGGCAGGATTGCGCGGATCGTCTTCTTCGAGGCCTATTTCGATCTTGCCAACGAGGTCCGCGCCGACATCGGCGGCTTTGGTGTAAATGCCGCCACCAAGTCGCGCGAACACGCTGATGAGACTCGCGCCCAATGCGAGGCCTACAAGGCTATTGATCGCCATCTGCGGCCCGGCTAATCGGGAAACCACAGTATAGAAAATCGACACCGCCAAAAGCGCGAGCCCTACCACGAGCAGACCGGTGACTGCGCCCCCGTTGAACGCCATTCGCAGCGCCTTCGTGATCGACTCGGTTGCGGCCTGAGTTGTGCGCACGTTCGCGATCACCGCGATTCGCATTCCAATGAAACCCGCCGAAAGCGAGCAAAAAGCGCCGATTACAAAGCCAATCGCCGTTGGACGATCTTTGAAAATAAAGAGCAAAATAAAAATGATCACCGCGATGGAACTGATCGTGATCACCTGACGATTCAGATATGCCTTGGCGCCCTCCTGAACGGCGGACGCGATCTCTCGCATCCGTTCATTTCCTGACGGTGCTCGCATCACTGCTGCAATCAAAAAGAGGGCGAACGCAAGACCGATTACGGCGCATACCATCGAGAATGGCACGCCGAAGTTAAGGATATTTAAAGCCAGAAAAATGATCATCGCTTCGCGTTGAAGCGCACGACTGTATGGAGAATTGCCGGGCTGGCAAAGGCAATTTGCCGGCGTTTCACAGAAACGCCCTACAATTCACAGATGCCGCTCAGATCGGGAAATTTATTGTAGGGCGTCTGTGTCAGACGCCATCGAGTTGGTGTTTTGCCGGACGCGGACTTCTCGCGTTTCTGTGGCTGTGTAGAATCCACAATTATGGCCGACAAGGAGATCGCTGCACATCTGCGCGGCGCCAGGTTCGTTTACATCGCAGCGGTATTCGCCGCTTTGGGCGGTCTTCTGTTTGGCTACGACACCGGTGTCATCTCCGGCGCGCTCATTTTTATCAAACGCGAATTTGGCCTCACGACTGCAGCCGAAGAAGTTGTTGTCAGTGGCGTTTTATTGGGAGCAACCATTGGCGCGATCGTCGGTGGAAAAGCCGCTGATCGTTTCGGCAGGCGAAGGGTCTTGCTTGTGACTGCGGCAATCTTTGGCATCGGTGCGTTGGCCAGCGCCGTGGCGCCATCACCCGCGATTCTGATCGCCAGCCGCGTCGTTCTTGGTTCGGCGATTGGTCTCGCCTCAACAAACGTTCCAGTCTATCTGTCCGAAGTTGCGCCTCCGCATGCGCGGGGCTGGGTTGTATCGCTGTTTCAACTCGCCGTCACGGTCGGCATCGTCGTTGCGTATCTGACCGATTACGCTTTTGCCAGTGTTGAAGGCTGGCGATGGATGCTTGGTTTGGCCGTTGCTCCAGCGCTTGTCTTCGGCATCGGTATGTTTTTTCTGCCCGAAACTCCGCGCTGGCTCGTTCGTGGCGGTCATCATGAAGTTGCGCGCAGTACTCTCGTGCGCATTCGAGGGCTTGCCGACGTCAACCTCGAAATCGAAGAGATCAAGGCGAGCTTGGCGCAGCAAGGTGAAAGCGGGCACTGGACGGATTTGCTGCGCCGGCAACTCCGCCCTGCTCTTGTTGTCGGATTAGGCCTCGCCATCTTTCAACAGATTACGGGCATAAACACAGTGATTTATTATGCGCCGAAAATTCTTCAGGCCGCCGGATTCAATTCCGCTTCCGGCGCAATTCTGGCGACGGTCGGCGTCGGCATCGTAAATGTCGGCATGACGATCCTCGCGATGTTTTTGGTTGACCGCGCCGGGCGCCGGCCGTTGTTGCTCGTCGGCATTGCTGGAATGATCGTCACGCTTGGCGTACTCGGACTGGGTTTCCGCATTTCAAACCCATCGGGACAGCTCGCGTGGATCGCTGTGATTTGCCTGATGGGCTACGTCGCGTCATTTGCGATCAGCCTGGGACCGATCTTCTGGCTGTTAATCGCCGAGATTTATCCTCTAAAGATTCGTGGCCTCGCTGAGGGTACCGCGGCCACGTTCAACTGGGCCTCGAACCTGATCATCTCGCTTACGTTTCTGACATTGGTCGAGAAACTTGGTGCGAGTTCAACGTTTTTGCTCTACGCAGTTGCTTCGGTAGCGTCGTGGCTCTTCGCCTATTACTTTGTGCCAGAAACGAGAGGGCGCACTCTAGAACAGATCGAGGCATTCTGGAGAGCAAGGCATCCTGTTCGCCAAGCGGACGGCGGAACTTTCTAGAACGAGTTACCGCTGTAGCCACGGCCCTGTGGGCCGTCTTCCTGGGTGAACGCAGCGCCGAGGGGACCGGCCACAGGCCGGTGGCCACAAATTGTAGAATCTCTATCTCAAGCGCTCGCGATTGTGCGGTTTCCCCAGATCAAGCAAGGGACCGATGGGCACAATGCGCGTCGGATTTATTTGTGTGTGAGTCATGTAGTAGTGCCGTTTGATGTGATCGAAATTCACCGTCTCGGCGATCCTGGGCTGTTGATACAAATCGATCAGAAACCCCTGCAAATTGGGATAATCAACAATGCGCCGCAGGTTGCATTTGAAGTGGCCGTGATAAACAACGTCGAACCGCACCAGCGTGCAAAAGAGTCGCCAGTCCGCTTCGACAATCCTGTCGCCGAACAAATACCGAGTCCTCGACAAACGATCTTCGAATTGATCGAGCGCTTCAAAGAGCCTCCGACAGGCAATTTCGTATGGCCTCTGGCGCGTTGCGAAACCGGCTCTGTAAACGCCATTGTTTATATTGTCGTGGAGAAAACTGGCGAGCTTCGCGTGCTCCGCCTCGATGTCTTTCGGGAAAAGATTGACGTTCTTGTTTTGGGCGAACTCATTAAATACATCATTGAACATGCGGCAGATGTCGTCCTCGCAATTGTTAACGATCCGTTTTGTTTGCTTATCCCAAAGCACCGGCACGGTCACACGTTCGTCAAAATTTGGATCGGTTGCCTCGTAAGCTTCGCTCAAGAAATGGAAACCGTTGATCGGGTCGGTTGATTCAAACGGCGCGCCCGGTGGGATTTTACCGCTTGGATCGCGAAAGGCCCAGCCACGTTCGTCACGGATTGGGTCGACAATTGTCATGCCGATCGCTTCCCCGAGTCCCTTTAATTTTCGGAGGATGATGGTGCGACTGGCCCACGGGCAGGCCAGCGAAACATAAAGATGATAGCGATCAGCCGCGGCAGGGTAGGCGGTTGATCCGTCATTCGAAACCCACTCACGGAACACGTCTTCCTGCCGTTGAAATTCACCGGACTGCGACTGCTCGGTAGGAAATTGCGCTGTCATTTAACCACCAGTCCCGTCCCGCACGAGGCTACGGCGGGACGTGTGGACGTCAACGTATTGTCACGAAAATGTAGCAATCCGCCGTCGTTGCTTCCGTTGACAGCGAAAAATGTCGGTGGTAGCGTCGCCCAAATTTACGCGGAACTCCGCAAAAGACGGACGACAACGGCATTGATAAGAGACATTTGCATGCGTCGCTAAACAGTCAGGTATTGGTGCTCAACCGCCTGTGGCAGGCGGTGAACATCTGTAGTGCCCGTCGTGCATTTTCGCTCGTGTACGCAGGTCACGCTCAAATTGTTTCCTCAGATGAAGGCAACAACTTTCTGACGCATGATTTCGAAAGCTGGCGCGATTTGTCGGCCAATGCGCCGGACCACGAGGTGGTCACGACCATTTCGTTCAAGATTCGTATCCCGCGAGTGATTGTTCTGTTGGTTTTCGATCGGCTTCCGAAGAAAGAAGTAAAGTTTACGCGTCACAACGTTTTCGAGCGGGACAAGAACACCTGCCAGTACTGCGGCGAGCTTTTCGATCGCAGCGAACTCAATCTGGATCACGTAGTGCCGCGCGACCGCGGAGGTACCACGACTTGGGAAAACGTGGTTTGCTCGTGTATTCCGTGCAATACGCGCAAAGGCAACCGGCTTCCGCGCGAAGCGCACATGAGCTTGATCCGTCGACCTAAGCGGCCGAAGTGGCGCCCATTTGTTCAGATCACGTTTGCTGCGCCCCAGCACGATCTCTGGAAGCACTTCGTCGATCT
>DATBDI010000111.1:0-2063 GCA_036270025.1 Candidatus Udaeobacter sp.
GAACAGTGATCGGCCGCGCACCGGGGTCTTGAGAAAGACTATGTTTCTTGTCTCAGCATAACTAAGAGGCATACTGCTTCTCGGTCGTGGAACTGAGGCACTTGCGTTATTTTGTGGCGGTGGCCGAGATGGAAAACGTCTCACGCGCGGCGCTGAAGCTGCATGTCTCGCAGCCCGCGCTCAGCCGGCAAATTCGCGATCTCGAAGACGAAATAGGATTTTCCTTGCTCGAACGAACGGCCAAATCAGTTCGGTTGACCGATGCAGGCCGGTCCTTCCTCGACAATGCGCGCGCGTTGTTACAAAACGCGGACGAAGCGGTCTTGAAAGCGCGCGCGGTTGCAAGAGCAGAGCCTACCGAACTCCACGTCGGCTACGCACCGACGCCTACCGCCGAAATTCTGCCGAAAGCCTTACGGGCATTTCAACGCGCGATGCCAAACGTGCATGTCAGATTGTACGATTGGAGCATGAAAGACATTCTCGAAGGGGTACGCGATGGCCGGCTTCAACTCGGATTGATCGTTCCTCCCACGAAGGCTAGTGGCCTGAAGGACCTGCGATATGAGGAGTTGTTTCATGAACGCGTTTGCGTGGCGGTTGCTCCGCAGCATCCGTTTGCCCGACGTCGCGCCGTTCCGATTGCCGAGGTTGCGGCCGAACCGTTGATTGGCCTGACCCGCGAAGATTATCCGAATTTCTATGATTATCTTTCGATCCTCTTTTCGAAGTTGAAACAGAAACCGCGGGTGGTGGAGGAGTACGACAGTTTTTCTGGCATTATTTCGGCCGTCGAAGCAGGAACCGGCGTCGCCATTGGTGCAGACGTTTTTGGTCACAGTTTCGGAAACCGGGTGAAGCTTTTGCACATCACTCCTGAGCCGAAACCAATCCCGGTCGGCATCGTCGGGACAAAAGGCCGACTCAGCTCAGCCGCGGAAAAATTCTGGCAGTGCGCCAAAGAAGCTGCATTAAGAAAATAGCAGTTTATCAACCGTTAAAAAACGCGAGGAACCCGATGTTAACCTCGTCTGCGTTCGGGTCGCGGCAGTCGGTTCCCCTTTTGCCCTATCCTGTTGCGTCGAATCTAATCGACTCAGTTCTGACTCTATTGGATCCAGAGATAGATGAGCAAAATGACAAGAGCGAGAGTCAGGGTGGACCACGGTATCATAACGACCTCGACCCTCAGTTTGCGAACGGGCTGGATGTCCTCCGAGATATTTGGATCTTGGTCGAAGAACCGGTGACGGTTTCGAAAAATATATACGCCCCCGATTACATTGACGAGCAAGAAGAACGTAGCTGCTATTCGCAGGGCAGGAAGAACGACTTGATTGATTTCTGCTAGCATGAGTTGCCCCTTTGTTTAGACACTACGAATTCCTTTCTTTTTGCGCTTTCATTTCGATGCCGACGTAGAAGATGAAGCCGTGTCACTCGCTTGATCTTGTGGACGAAGGCGACGTTTGCGGGTTTCCAGAAAGGCAACCAAGTCATCGAGCTCGCCCGGCTTAAGCGAAGGACCAAAGGCCGGCATGTTGGTTCCGCCGTTGACGATGCGGATAACCAGGTTGTCCCGGGTTAGCTTGTCGGCGATGTAGGTTAAGTCAGGACCGCGCCGGCCGCCGAAGCCCTGAATCAGATGACAATTCAGACACCCTTTGTCGTGAAACAATTGACCACCTTTGAAGACCGGACCGCTTGTTACTCCCACTACTTTCTCGCTCAGCGGCAGAGCCTCGAAGTTAGGCGACCATGGCGACTGCTGTCCTTCCCACCAAAGCCCACCAATCATGATCACCGAGAGACACACGACGGCAATTGCCCAGGGGCGTCGAGAGGCAGCGCGCTCGCCCTTATGATTCCAAATAGGAATAAACAACAGGAATAGCCCGATCAGGATTGGGAATCCGATCATGACGTAGCCTTCGATCCTGGCTGGAATCAGGGCGAGCAGCGCGAAGTACCAAAGAAGATACCAATCCGGTCGTGGATCGGCCGCCAGTATGCTCGGATCAGGTGGCTTATCCAAAACTGGAGGCCCGACGAAGAATGCGGCG
>DATBDI010000112.1:0-10371 GCA_036270025.1 Candidatus Udaeobacter sp.
CGCGCTGTGCAGTACGCGCATGAGCACAAGGTTTTGCATCGCGATCTCAAGCCGGGAAACATCCTGCTCGATGGTCGCGGCGAACCATTCGTGACCGATTTCGGATTGGCCAAATGGCTCGACACCACTACCGATCTCACACGCACTCTCGCAATCTTCGGTACCCCTGGTTACATTGCACCCGAGCAAGCCAAAGGACCGGCAGCCAAGCTCACTCCAGCTGCCGACGTTTACAGTCTCGGAGCAATCTTGTTCGATCTGTTCACCGGGCGCCCGCCTTTTCTGGGCGAACACGCCCTGGCTGTGATTCAACAGGCCAGCGAAAAACCGGCGCCGAAACTGCGCTCGATCGCGCCGGCGCTCGATCGCAGCTTGGAGACAATCTGCGCGCGCTGTCTGGAGCGCGAGCCGAAGGCGCGCTATCGCTCGGCAGGCGACTTGGCTATCGATCTCGAACGCTGGCTGGAAGGACGTCCGATCATTGCGCGCCGCGTTTCGCCGCCGGTGCGGGCCTGGCGCTGGTCAAAGCGTAACCCGAAGCTTGCTGCTGCGACCGCCGCAGCGTTTTGCTCTGCCATAGCAGCCGCGTTCTTGTTCTTTTCTCACAATGGCCTGGCGCCTCAGTCAAACCTTTATTCAAGGCTGCGAACAATAAGCTCAATTCCCGAAAAGAGCGTTGCCGTGCTGCCGTTCGAAAACCGAAGTCGCGATCCGGATAACGTCTTCTTTAGCGACGGGGTGCAGGATGAAATTCTGACCGACCTCGCCAGGATCGCGGACTTGAAGGTCATCAGCCGCACTTCGGTTATGCAGTATAAGACCGGAGCGAAACGTAACCTGCGCCAGATTGCAGATGAACTTGGCGTCATGCACGTAGTGGAAGGAAGTGTTCAGCGTGCTGGCAATCGCGTGCGAGTAAACGCGCAGCTAATCGATGCGCGCACCGATGCGCATCTGTGGGCGCAGACTTACGATCGCGATCTGGCCGATGTTTTCGCTATTCAGAGCGAAATCGCGAAAGCGATCGCCGATCAATTGCAGGCCAATCTTTCGCCAAGCGAAAAAAGCGCGATCGAACAGCCTCCCACCAGTGACATCCCCGCGTTCGCGTTCTACACGCATGCGAAGAGTCTTCTTCTGACCGCCGCCGCGAGCAGTACAGTAAAAGCGGATTTGCAGCAGGCGGTCGACCTGCTGAACCAGGCTGTCGCGCGGGATCCGTCGTTTTTGCAAGCCTATTGCCAACTCGCTTACGGTCATGACGGTCTTTATTTTTTTGGATTCGACCGTAGTCAGCCTCGCTTGGGCCTAGCGGAAGCGGTCATCCAAACAGCATCTCGCCTCAGTCCCGATGCGGGTGAAACGCACCTCGCGCGAGCCCAGCATCTCTATTGGGGATACCGCGATTACAAGCCCGCTCTGGCGGAACTCGAAATTGCCGGGGAGCGCTTGCCAAACGACTCACGGGTAATCCAGTTGAAGGGGTTTATTGAGCGGCGTCAGGGGCGCTGGAGAGATGCCATACAAGATCTGAAACGCGCCATTGAGCTCGACCCGCGCAACGTTTTAACGCTGCAACAAACTGCGCAGGTTTATCAAAGTCACCGCCGTTATGCTGAGGAGAAATCAATAATGGATCAGGTGTTGGCCTTCGAGCCCAACGATGCTGCTATCAAGGTACAAGAGGCATTCGCAGAACTGAATTCGAAAGCCGATACGCAACCGTTGCATCAAATGGTTGACTCAATCCGGGCCACAAATCCGGCTGCGCTTCCGAGTATCGCCGGTAATTGGCTTATTTGTGCACTGGCGGAACGGGACGCTGCTACAGCAAAGGATGCCTTGATCGCCTCGGGTGAGAATCCAGTCAGTTTTGATATACTCGAAAATATTTATTTCAATCGTCCATTCGTAGAAGGGGTTATCGCCCGTATGACGAAAGACGATGCCAGGGCGCGGACGGCCTTTGCGGCTGCACGTGCGGAGCAGGAGAAACTAGTTCGCGCCGGTCCTGATAATGCCGGTGCTCTCTGCGTGCTTGGCCTAATCGACGCTGCTCTTGGGCGGAAAGAGGAAGCGTTGCGCGAAGGTCGGCATGCGCTTGAGCTTCTTCCAGTGGAAAAGGATGCGCATGCTGGCCCGCACATGCACAAGTATTTAGCCATGATCGCTGCATGGGTTGGCGATAAAGATCTCGCTTGCGAACAGCTTGCTATCGCCATTAGCAAGCCGAGCGGTCTCAGCTACGGCCAATTGAAATTATTACCGTTTTGGGACCCGCTGAGGGGCGATCCGCGTTTTGAAAAACTCGTTGAGGAAGCAAAGCAACCTATCGCACTGGTCAACTCACCCGCACCGGAGGAAACGTTAAACATCGCGCCCGAGAAATCCATCGCCGTACTGCCGTTTGAAAACCGGAGCCGCGATCCGGATAACGCTTACTTTGCTGAAGGCATCCAAGACGAGATCCGGACCCGTTTGTCTAAGATTGCCGACCTGAAGGTGATCTCGCGCACGTCCACACAACACTACAAGAGCGCGCCGGAAAACTTACCTGAAATCGCGAGACAGCTTGGCGTCGCCAACATTTTGGAAGGAAGTGTGCAGAAGAGCGGCGACACCGTGCGGGTAAACGTGCAGCTAATCAAAGCGGCCAGTGATTCCCATCTTTGGGCCGATACCTTTGATCGCAAATTGACCGACATCCTTTCTGTCGAGAGCGAGGTGGCTAAAGCTATCGCCGATCAATTGCGGGCGAAACTTACTGGTCCCGAAGAGCAAGTTATTGCTGCCAAATCGACTAATAATACCGAGGCTTACGATGCCTACCTGCGCGGGTTGGCTTATACGCTGAAAACTCTTACACCTGCCAGCGCTCTTTCGGCACAGAAATATCTTAAGGAAGCGGTGCGGTTGGACCCGACGTTCGCCCACGCCTGGGCTCTGCTATCATACACAGATTCGATCGGCTACATCGCGTTGACTCTGCAGCCAACCGTTGCTCTTCGTGAAGAGGCGCGGCAGGCAGCCAAAACGGCGCTTACTCTGATGCCCAATCTGGGCGAGGGCATGTTGGCTAAGGGCCAATACCATTACGGATGTCTAAAGGATTACGAGGCCGCGGTGCGTTGCTTTGAGCAGGCACGTCCGCTTCTCCCTAATGACAGCCGCATTCCTCAATCACTGGCTTCGGTCACACGCAGGCAAGGGCAGTGGGACCGGAGCGAGTCGTACTTGAACGAAGCCGAGCGGCTCGATCCGCGCAATGTCATTCTGCTCTCGCAGCATGCGCTGTCATATAGTTTTCTTCGTCGTTTCCCAGAAGCGAAGCAAAAACTTGATCGGGTTCTTGATATCGTACCTGCCGACGTCGATACACTCGCCACAAAGGCCGCTGTCGCGCAAGCCGAAGGCGATCTGCCCGCTGCTGCTGCGCTCCTTTCTCCGCTGCGTCCTTCCGCCGACCTCTCGCAGGCTTTGGAACAACAAGTTTACCAGGCGATCCTCCAGCGCCAGCCGGCACCAATGATCACTCGGTTAGAGCAACTACTGGCTAAGCCTGATCCAGCCTTGGGCTTTTACAATGGCGAACTACGCTTTTATTTAGGCTGGGCGCAGGAAGTCGGGGGCGATCATGCAGCCGCACAGGAAAGCTGGCGACAGGCACGGAGCGAACTGGAAGGTTTGCTAACAGAGCAGCCAGAAAATCATAACCTGATTGCGGATCTTGCCCTAACCAATATGGGCCTTGGTGACAAAGCTGCTGCATTCGCTTTCGTCGAAAAGGGGATTGCCGTGGTCCCGATCGAGAAAGATGCAATAGATGGTACCATTCCGATGGAGATCCTGGCTCGGGTAGCGGCGCAAATGGGCGAACCCGACCGTGCCATTGCCGCTTTACAGAAAATACTGTTGGTCCCCGGCTCAGGTGCGCTGGCGGAAGGTATACCGCTCACTCCCGCGCTGCTCCGGCTCGATCCAATGTTCGATCCGCTTCGGAATGATTCGCGTTTTCAGAAACTCGCTGCCCCAGCCGGTACAGCTTTATCTGCCCCAGCACAAATCCCGGAGAAAAGCATCTTTGGAGTGCGAGGCGTCTCCGCATCGCTTTTTTTGCCCGCGAGGCAGTTTCGCTTTGTAGAGACTTGTGGGTGAGACCTAGAGTCTCTACCATCGAATGAAGAATTCGTGGGGCTTGTCCGATTCCGTGGCGGGCGTGAGTGAAAGCCCGGCCAAGTGCCGGCATTGCGGCGCGACTACGCGGTTGGGCAATGGCCTTTGCCTGAGCTGCACGTTGCGGGAGGGACTCGAGGGTGATAGCGAGTCATCTCGCGAATCGTTCGAAGCGATCCTTGCCGAAGACGAAGTGAGGGACACGCATTGGCGGGTTGGCAATTACGAGATTTTGGAGGAAATCGGACGCGGCGGAATGGGCGTGATTTATCGCGCGCGTCAGCGGCATTCGCGCCGGATCGTCGCTCTTAAGCGAATGGTGTCCTATCACGCCGATTCACGCGAGACACTGGAACGTTTTAGACGTGAAGCTGAAGCGGCAGCCAGTCTCGATCATCCGAATATTCTTCCCATTTATGAAGTCGGCCAGAGCGAAGACGGGCTGCCGTTCTTCAGCATGAAATACGCGGCTGGCGGCAGCTTGCAAAAAGCTGAGCCGGCCCTGCGCAACGAGCCGCGTGAATGCGTTCGGCTGACGGCCAAAGTGGCGCGCGCTGTGCAGTACGCGCATGAGCACGGGGTTTTGCATCGCGATCTCAAGCCTGGGAACATCCTGCTCGATGGTCGCGGCGAACCATTCGTGACCGATTTCGGATTGGCCAAATGGCTCGACACCACTACCGATCTCACGCGCTCACTCGCAATCTTCGGCACGCCCGGTTACATTGCACCGGAACAAGCCAAAGGACCGGCAGCCAAGCTCACTCCAGTTGCCGACGTTTACAGTCTCGGAGCAATCTTGTTCGATCTGTTCACCGGGCGCCCGCCTTTTCTGGGCGAACATGCCCTGGCTGTGATTCAACAGGCCACCGAAAGCCCGGCGCCCAAACTGCGCTCGGTAGCTCCGACGCTGGATCGCGACCTGGAAACGATCTGCGCGCGTTGTCTGGAGCGCGAGCCACAGGCGCGCTATCGCTCGGCAGGCGATTTGGCTATCGATCTCGAACGGTGGCTGGAAGGACGGCCAATCATTGCGCGTCGTGTTTCACCGCCGGTGCGAGCCTGGCGTTGGGCAAAGCGTAATCCCAAACTTGCTACTGCAACGCTCACAGCATTTTGCTCTGCCAGCGCAGCAGCGCTCCTGTTCTTTTCTCGTTATGGCTCCCCTCCCCAGTCAGGACTCGATTTAAGACTTCCACCGGAAAAAAGCATTGCAGTGCTGCCTTTTGAAAACCTCAGCCGCGAGCCGGATAACGCTTACTTCGCCGATGCTATCCAGGACGAAATCCTGACACGCTTATCCAAGATTTCCGACCTGAAGGTTATTTCGCGCACTTCGACGGCGAAGTACCATAGCAAGCCGGACAATCTAAGAAAGATCGCGCAAGAGCTTGGCGTTTCCACGATCCTCGAAGGGGCGGTACAGAAGGCTGGCGACAAAGTTCGGGTAAATGTGCAGTTGATTAAGGCAGCCAGCGATTCCCACATTTGGGCCGATACTTTTGATCGCAAAGTAACTGATATTTTCTCGGTGGAGAGTGAGGTAGCCAAAGCTATCGCCGACCAATTGCAGGCGAAACTCACCGGTGAGGAAGAGCAAGTCATCGCCGCCAAACCAACAGACAATGCCGCGGCGTACGACGCCTACCTGCGCGGGTTGGCTTATAGTCTGAAAACGGCCAACACAGCCGCCAATGCTCTTAACGCGCAGAAATATCTTAAAGAAGCGGTTCGGTTGGACCCAAAGTTCGCCCTTGCCTGGGCGTTGTTGTCATTCGTGGACGCACGCGGGTATCGCACCCAGTTTCTTCAACCAACGGCTGCCCTTCGTGACGAGGCACGGCAGGCAGCCGAAACCGCTTTCACTCTACAGCCCAATCTGGGCGAAGCCGTGTTGGCCAAAGGGTTCTATCATTATGCTTGCCTGAGGGATTACGACACGGCTGTGCGTTACTTTGAGCAAGCACGCCCGTTACTTCCGAATAACAGCCGGATTCCGGAATCGCTGGCCTATGTTACGCGGAAGCAAGGCCAATGGGACCGGAGCGAGTCGTATTTCAACGAAGCCGAGCGGCTCGACCCGCGAAATGTTTCGCTGCTTACTCAGCACGCACTTTCTTACAAGGACCGTCGTCTCTTCCCAGAAGCGTTGCGGAAGCTTGAGCAGATTCTCAATATTACACCGGATGACGTCGATACCATTGTGGAGAAGGCGGTGATCGCACAAGCCGAGGGCGACCTTCCGCGTGCTTCGTCGCTGCTAGCTCCGCTGCATCTGCCCGCGGACGACGCCAATGCTTTGGAAACACAGGTTTACCAGGTAATCCTGGAGCGCAGCCCCGCACCGGTCATTCTCCGATTAAAAGAAATACTGGCCAAGCCTGATCCGGGATTGGGTTATGCCAATGGCGAATTACGCTTTTGGCTAGGATGGGCGCAGGAAGTCTCCGGTGATCATGCCGCCGCCCGGGAAAGTTGGCGACAAGCGAGCGGCGAACTGGAATCGTTCGTTAAGGAACAGCCGGAAAATCATACCCTGCTTGGCGATCTTGCGTTGACGCATGCAGCGCTTGGTGACAAAGCCCCCGCGTTCGCTCTGGCTGAGCAGGCGATGGCTGCCGTCCCGATCGAGAAAGACGCGGTGAGCGGCCCGACGTCGATCGAGATCCTTGCGCGCGTAGCAGCCCAGCTAGGAGAAGCCGATCGCGCTATTGCCGCTCTACAGAAGCTAATGACAACACCTTATGCGGGCGCACTTGGTCCCGGTGCCCCGCTGACTCCTGCGCTGCTCCGGCTCGATCCAATGTTCGATCCACTCCGGAATGATCCGCGTTTTCAAAAACTCGCTGCCGCCGATAGCACGAGCTCATCTGCGCAAGCTGAGATTCCAGAGAAAAGCATCGCCGTGCTGCCGTTTGAAAACCGAAGCCGGGATCCCGATAACGCGTTTTTTACCGACGGTGTGCAGGATGAAATCCTGACTGACCTGGCCCGGATAGCGGCCTTGAAAGTAATCAGTCGCAACTCGGTGATGCAATACCAGAGCGGAGTGAAACGTAACCTGCGCCAGATTGCGAATGAACTTCGCGTCGCGCATGTAGTGGAAGGAAGTGTTCAGCGCGCCGGCAATCGCGTGCGCGTAAACGCTCAGCTGATCGATGCGCGCAATGACGCGCATTTGTGGGCGCAGACTTACGATCGCGATCTCGCCGACGTCTTCGCTATTCAGAGTGAAATCGCGAAAGCGATCGCCGACCAATTGCAAGCGAAGCTCTCGCCGAATGAAAAGAGCGAGATCGAACAGCCGCCGACGATAGACGTGACTGCGTTTGATTTCTACAGCCACGCAAAAAACTTACTTTTGAATGCGTCTGGTAGCAGTACCGGGAAGCCTGATTTACTGCAAGCGGCCGACCTTTTGAACCAGGCAGTGGCGCGGGACCCATCATTCTTTGAAGCGTATTGCCAACTCGCCTTTGCCCAAGCCAGCCTTTATTTCTTCGACTTCGATCGTACGCCGTCGCGCTTGGCGGCAGCCGAGGCGGCTGTTCAGACGGCAGCTCGTCTCCGGCCCGATGCTGGTGAGACGCACCTCGCGCGTGCGCGCAATCTCTATTGGGGTCACAGCGATTATGATGGCGCGTTAGCCGAACTCGAAATTGCCCGGCAACGCCTACCCAGCGACAACTGGGTGTTTTCGCTCAAGGGTTATATCGAAAGGCGCCAGGGGCGCTGGGAAGAGTCACTCCGCGATCTCGAGCGTGCCATCGCACTCGACCCACGGAACATCCTGACGCTACAGCAAACTGCCCGAAGTTACACCCTGCTCCACCGTTACGCAGAGTCAAAATCGCTCCTTGCTCGTGTGCTATCCTTCGAACCGAATGACCCGGTCACAAAAGTATTGCACGCTTTTGTCGAGCTCGATTCCAATGCCAATGCACGGTCGGTTCTCGAGGTCATAGATTCGATAAGACGGACAAATCCAGCAGCGCTACCGAATGTTGCTAACAATTGGTTGATTTGTTCCCTGGCTGAAAGAGACATCGCTGCGGCCAAACAGGCGCTAGCTGCCTGTGGCGAAAATCCAATCCTCCTGGGTTCGAATGAGAATGTAATCTTTCCTCGGTCATTCGCAGAAGGCGTGATCGCGCGGATGAACCACGATGATGAGAAGGCGCGCGCGGCCTTCGCTGCGGCACACGCCGAGCAGGAGAAAATAGTTCAAGCCCACCCGAATTACGGCCCGGCGTTGTGCGTGCTTGGCTTGATCGACGCAGGTCTCGGCAGAAAGGAACAAGCCTTGCGTGAAGGCCGGCGCGCAGTAGAACTCGTCCGAGCAGAAAAGGATGCAGTGCTCGGCGCGACCACAATTAAGTATTTGGCCATGATTGCGGCGTGGGTCGGTGACACAGATCTCGCCTGCAACCAACTCGCCATGCTCATCCGCGCTCCAAGCGGTGTCAGTTATGGTCAATTGAAACTGATGCCATTCTGGGACCCACTACGCGGCGATCGGCGTTTTGAAAAAATCCTCGAAAAAGCGAAGGAGCCTGTTGCGGGGGAACTCGTTGCTACGCCTGTACCCGCGAAATCGATAGCCGTGCTGCCGTTTGAAAACCTGAGTCGCGATCCGGATAACGCTTATTTTGCTGAAGGCGTTCAGGATGAGATCCTGACCCGCCTATCGAAGATAGCTGACTTGAAGGTGATCTCGCGCACCTCAACGCGGCAGTACAAAAGCGCGCCACCAAATGTGCCGGACATCGCGAAACAACTTGGAGTGGCATTCATTGTAGAAGGAAGTGTGCAAAAGAGAGGCGATGCGGTGCGAGTGAACGTGCAGCTAATCAAAGCGGCTAATGACACCCATGTTTGGGCGGATACCTTTGATCGCAAACTGACAGACACCTTTTCCGTCGAGAGTGAGGTGGCGAAAGCGATCGCAGACCAGCTAGGGGCAAAACTGACTGGACAGGAGAAGCAAGTTATAGCTGGCAAACCGACCGACAATCCCGAGGCTTACGACGCGTATTTGCGCGGTCTGGCTTACTCACTGAAACCTGCAAACACAACCGCCAACTCCCTTGGTGCACAAAGATATCTCAGAGAAGCAGTGCGGTTAGACCCAAAGTTCGCACGCGCCTGGGCACTGCTTTCGTCGGTCGATTCGCTGGGCTATCTCACGAAGACCCTTCAGCCCACGGTCGCTCTTCGTGAAGAGGCGCGGCAAGCAGCCGAAACCGCCTTATCTCTTGAGCCGAATCTAGGCGAGGCGTTACTAGCCAAGGGCTATTACCACTACGGTTGCCTGAAGGACTACGACGCCGCGATACGTTATTTTGACCAGGCACGTCAGATCCTGCCCAATGACAGCCGCATTCCAGAATCACTGGCTTACGTCACACGAAGGCGTGGCGAGTGGGAGCGGAGCGAAACGTACTTCAACGAAGCCGAGCGGCTGGACCCGCGCAATCCCAACCTCCTTACTCAACACGCGGTTTCGTTAATGAGACTTCGTCGGTTGCCGGAAGCACTGCGGAAACTTGATCAGGTTCTTAATATAACACCAGACGACGTTCGTACCGTTGCATTCAAGGCAGGGATTACACAAGCCCAAGGCGATCTGCCGCGAGCCGCAGCACTCCTCGCTCCGCTGCATCCAAACGCAGACGATGCCGGCACACTGGAAACGCAAGTCTACCAAGCGATTCTGGAGCGCAACCCTGCAGCAATCATCCCGAAGCTTGAGGAAATATTGGAGAAGCCTGATCCCGAGTTGGGGTATTTCAACAGCGACCTGCGTTATTGGTTAGGCTGGGCACAGGACCTTGCAGGCGACCACGTCGCTGCCGAGAAAAGTTGGCAACAGGCACGCAGCGAGCTGGAATTGTTTCTGAAGGACCAGCCAGACAATTTTAACGTGCTTACTGATCTCGCGCTGACTAACATGGGCCTTGGTGACAAGGCCGCGGCATTAGCGTTCGCCGAACGGGCGATCGCCGCGAACCCGATCCAGAAAGACGCAATTAGCGGACCCTCGGGGATAGAGACTCTCGCCCGGGTAGCAGCGCAAACGGGAGAGCCCGACAGGGCCATCGATGCCTTACGGAAACTGCTGTCGATCCCGGCACTTACGGATACAGCGGCGCCATTTACTGCTGATCTGCTTCGGCTTGATCCAATGTTCGATCCGCT
>DATBDI010000113.1:0-2130 GCA_036270025.1 Candidatus Udaeobacter sp.
ACCTATGGTCATCCTGAACTGCGCATTCCCGGAATGGCGATCGCACTGTTTCTTGGAATGTATGTGTCACGCATTTTTGTGCTCGGGCCACTCGGATTCCTCACCGGTTTTGTTGTCGCTGTCTCGCAGTCGGTCGGAGAAGCAGTCCCCTCACCTGAACTGTTAGTTCGAGGACTCCTTTGGCTGTGGGTCGCGATCGCTTACGGCGCCGTACTCACCGTCGTGCTGAACTTGTTGTTTCTGCCGGACGCGCCGGGCCCGCCTGCACATCTTGAAAAATCAAGAAGCTTTTTTGTCTCTGATGCGTTCACCAATCCGGCACACGTGCACTTTGCGCTCAAAGTCACCTTCGCTGCGATGTTTTGTTACATCTTTTATATGGCGATTGACTGGTCCGGAATCCACACCGCATTGATCACCTGTACGTTTATTGCGCTGGAAAGCACCGGTGCGACCCTGCACAAAGGTGTGCTCAGGATCGGCGGCTGTGTGATCGGTGGAGCACTCGCGCTCTTCACCATCGTCTTTCTCATGCCTCACATGGACACAATCGCGTCGTTGATTGTAGTGGTGGCCTGTGCCGCTGCCATTGCCGGCTGGGTCGCCACCGGAACAGAACTCATCTCCTACGCGGGTTTACAGATAGCGTTCGCTTTTTTCTACAGCGTCTTCCAGGGTTACGCGCCCGACACAGACCTCGATAACGTCCGCAACCGCGTCGTTGGAATTCTTTTCGGCCTCATCGTCACCGGAATCGTGTTTAAATACATCTGGCCTGAGCAGACGATCGACCGATTGCGGGCCGCATTGCGAACGGCGCTTCGACAACTTGCCAGGCTGCTCGAAATTCCTCGTCCTGATGTTTCCATCGAAAAAACAAAAACGGAAGCCCATGCTCTGATAGGAGAAACCGCAAAGAGCTTTGACCAAGCGCGGCGCTACGCTGAGCTAACTCAGTTCGAGTCCGAAGAGTCTTCGGCAACTGATCAGGTATCGACGAGTAAGTTGGAAAATATTCTGGTCCGCGCGGAGGAGATATTTGCTTCGGCGAAATCGCTTGTGCAGGGCGACGAAAGGCAAGATCAGACTCGCACCGCTCTACTATCCGAAGTTACAGCCGAAGCTCAAAGACTAAACTGACTGCCTAACCACTGGGAAATGACACTACCGCTGGGATTCCTTGCGCGGCGCGCTGCCTTACTACTGGTTAGTCTGCTGTTACTGTGTTTTGCGTTTGGCGCACAAGCGCAGGACACATCCCCTTCACCGACGGCGTCGCCTTCTCCCACGTCGACCCCGGCACCGACTGCTGTGCCCTTGCCTGACATCGTCTCGGCTTCCGATTCTGCTTCGGAAGGACTCAATGAAATTCAGTCGGAGCTTTCTTCGAACAAGACAGTCGACAACATCGCGGGCGAACTTTCGGCCACGACAAAGGAAATCGACGCGCGCGAGCTTGAAACGCGCCGCATTCTCCGGCCAGGCGTGCCGCTGGAAACATTGGGCGATTTCGCGACGCGCTGGCAAAAGCTGGCCGATCAACTCACTGCGTGGGGCCGGCAGCTAACGGATCGCGCGACTGCGCACGACCGCGAGCTCACCCAAATGTCCGCGACGCGCACGACGTGGAAAGCGACATTCGAACTCGCGGGCAAATCCAACGCGCCACCAGAAGTGATGCAACGCATCAACCAGGTGTTACAGGGGGTCGACGCGACCGAAGAGATGCTACAGAACCGTCGCGCCGCCGTGCTCAGCCTGCAGACACGCGTGGCCGAGCAAACGCAACGCGTTAATAGTGCGTTGCGTTCCATCAGATCGGCACAAAGCGCAGCAGTTAATCGGCTCTGGGTGCAGGACAGCCCGCCGATCTGGAGTCCCGAGGTGCGCACGGCGGCGGCGCAATCACTCGGACATGACAGCCAGGTCTCATTAGGCGCGCAGGCCGCGCTAGTGCGCAACTACCTCAAACGCGAGTGGACAAAGCTGATCTACGTCGCGCTGCTCTTTATCGCGTTTGCCTTCATCATGCTGCGAGTCAAACGCCATGTCGCACGCTGGACCGATAAAGATCGGGCACTCGACCGCACCAATCGCGTCCTTCAATTGCCGTTCTCGACGGCATCTCTG
>DATBDI010000114.1:0-6259 GCA_036270025.1 Candidatus Udaeobacter sp.
GCGCCCAAAAGATTCCGTAAAAAACCATATGTCAGCGAAAGTCGGCTGGGCCGTTAGATGCCATGAAGGGTTGCAAGGCGTGGGCCGACAGGGCACACGCAGGTTATGAAAAATAAAGCAACCCCAACCCTTCATGACAACGATCAGCCTAACGCCGTGTTGGCTGGTGACAATTCTGGAGCGCGGCAAATTTTCAAGCTTGGCTTGGATGTGGATCTGAATAATGCGGTGACGGAAGGTCGGAATCTTCCAGGACGTGACGGTGATTCGTCACGACAAGAAAATTGATTTGCGGGGTTACACCGGTGGAAGCGAGGATGCGCTCATGATGTAGGAAGCATTTAACTTGCGCACTTATGATTGACATTTCCTTCACACCCTTCCCATTTCTCACGACGGAGAATTATGCATTGCGGAATCTCAAACCAGAAGATGAGCAGGAAATTTTCGCTTTGCGATCCAGTGATGAGATCAACAAATATCTTGATCGCCCGAAAGCAAATACGCTCGACGATGCGCAAAGCTTCATAACCAAAATCATAAACGGCATTGCGGAGAACAAAGCGATATTTTGGGTAGTGACGCCAAAAGGTGGAACGAGATTTCTTGGATCAATTTGTCTCTGGAAAATTTCAAGAGAGGATGCCACGGCAGAAATCGGCTATGAGCTGCTTCCTGAAAATCACGGCCAAGGAATTATGCAGGAAGTAATTCCGAGAGTGATTCAATTTGGATTTGAAGAAATGAAACTGCAAACAATCGAGGCTGAACTTAGTCCGCGGAATCTGAAATCGGTTCGGCTCCTTGAGAAAAATAATTTCAAATTGGCTGAAGTGAATGAAGAGAATCCTGATTCGGTAGTGTATGCGCTGAGGAGGTGACAGAAAAAAATCAGAGCGCACACCAAGTCACGCTCTGATTTCTTCGGCTGCGTTGGATAGGGCGAAGACCCAAGCGAATGAAAACCGTGCACGCAGCAAAACGTAACACCAAAGGCCACCGATATACAGGTTGGCGACGACGAGGCCAGATGCGATCAGAATGCGAACTGCATTAAACACCATACTTGAGGTCTAACGCTGGCGCTCACCCGCCGCGTTCAGCGGTCGGCGTGGAGCGCTTTGTTCGTCCTTGTTCATCGTTATCTCTGGCCTTAACAAGGAACTGGAGAAGCTTCTCAATCGTTGCTTGATAATAGTCGTGTGAATACTTCACACAATTATATCTTGGAAGTTCGTGGAGGACGTCTGGAAGTTCAACAGTCCGTGGGGGATCGGCGTTCTCCTTGACGAGAGGAACGATATTGCTCTGCGCCTTCAAAGCGGTTGCTATTTCCTTTCTGAGCCAGTCATTCTCGCTCTTGCAACCTTCGAATACATTCCGAGAAACGATGAGAAGAAAATTCGCTGAGGTTGAAACCTTCTCTAACAAATATGAATCAAAATGACCGGAAGGAAGGTCCTCCACATCCAAAAACGGCGCGAATTCACGTTCCCTCAATTCGTATCTCATTAATCGAGCGGTTTCTGCCCCTCCTTCTCGCCGATAGCTGATGAAAACACTCTTTCCTCTATCGCGGTTCTGACTGGGCACCGCTGGTGAAACAGTCTTCGGTAACGGAACCCGAATGTCCGGCGGCTGGAATCTCTTTGTCTTAGAGAATTGCTTTAGGCTTTCAGTGAGCGATGCCAATGCTGCGTCAAACGCAGATCCCGAAGGAATCTCGACGGCTTGCCTATACCTAAGCTCCTGAAGAGAAGAAGGCATCTCATGTTCATTTGGTAAGGTCGCACCCCCAACGAGGATTGGAACGACAGGGATCCCATGTTGCAAGGCTAATTCCACCTCAAAACGGATGAAGTCCCCTTCGTTGTTAAGCCTATTTCCTCGATTAAACTCGGGTCCGATAACCAAGAGTAATACTTCAGCCTCAAGCACCGCTCTTTCGATACCTTCACGGAAATCCATTCCGATCGGAATGGATGTAAAATCTCTGAATACCGATGCTTTACCGAATTCACCAACCAGTCGATCAAACAAGGCGCTTGAGATGAACTGGGCATCTCCTCTTCGGTATGCCAGAAATATTTGGTGATGGCTCATGGTCAATTCTTAGTCATTCGGACGAACGAGACACAAGATCAGCGACCGCTGGCGAGAGCGAATGTCTTTTGTTTCATAATTCTTAATTCATCCTTCAGTCTTGCCGCGGAGCGGCCAGCGGTTCGCTGTCATCGCCTGAGTTTGGCGCCGGTCGTTGTTGCAGGTTTGGCTTGCTGCGGAGTTTCAGGCTGAGGCTCCTTGATGTTCTTGCTCCACTTTTGGCTGGACTTTAACTTCGGCGATCAGGCGTTCGTATTTCGTGTCACAGCCTATTTCTGCCTTTCATAGAGGGCAGTCTGCCGGAAAACATTGCAAGACGTCAACCGCGATTCCGGGAGCAAAACCCGCGCCCAGAAATTTCTGAAAAATATTATATGTCATCCGAAATCCGGATTAAGTTTGTCGTAGCAGCGCTCGCATACTGAGACGAGCCATTCTAGCGGTTCACTTCCGATGTTCCGCGGCGCATAGCGCTTCTGATGAATTCGACGTGCTCGCGCACCGCAATACACGCAGTGATACTTATCACGCTTCAGAACCAGCGCTCGCTTTCGCTGCCACTCATCTGACTTACGATATTGATCGCGACGAGAAGCCAACCGCCGTTCGCGTTTCCTGCTCTTAACCCATGTTCTCGCCGCAATTGTCAAGAGCAGTACAAAACCGACCAGCAAGGCAATCGGCATTGGATTCTTTGCGACCGATTGAGGAAAATTCGCCAACATCTGCCCAGCGACCCGTTTGACAGTTCCCGCCACCTTCACTGCAATTCCATTGTGTAACCCAGTCGTCTTGGCCGGATCGTATCCATATTGTCGTTGAAGCTCCTGCGGCAACTGATCAAAGGGAACTTCCACAACTCCCTCGCGAAAACTGATGTGAACACCGTTTGCTTCAACGCTGGTGACCCGTGCGTCCTTGTAGGTTTTGCCGTCGAGTGTCGTGATGTCAGCTGAAAAGCAGTCGTCTGCCGCAACCAGAACTGCCATCAAGCACAAACACAGAACAGCCTTGATCCTGTTCCCATTCACTACGGATTTATTGAATTAATCCCGTATAGAAAGCCAGCAAAACCCGTGCTCAAACATTTCCGTAAAAAACTATATGTCAGACAAAATCGACTGCTGTTGTTTTCCGGGATGAAAACTCCAGCAGCTCAACCGGTGCTCCATCGTCAAGTATGAACTCAAATCGAACTCCAACCGATGGTTCGGTCGGTGCGATCAAAATCTCCCTACCTTTGAGGGCTTCGTCCAAATCGTCGACGGCGAAGGCGATGTGCGGAACAATCCTGACAACCTCGGGCACTTGGCAATGCGGCTCGAACCGGATCCACTCGATCCCGTAGGGACTGGTCTCAAAACCGGAGACGTGAACCCCGAGGTGCCCGACATGGTGCTCCCGAGCATGAGGCTGTGTGTGTGGAATGCCGAATGCCGAGATGGTGGTACCGCCGCCATCCGAGCTTGGCTGTCACGGCCGGCGGCTCATGGTTCAGTCGCTTTCCGCTGGTCAACCTTCTCTTCATCGATCTCACTCACCGATTGCGATCATTGCGTCTGTCGAGTCTGCCGAACTAGAATTAGATCGCTATTCTCCTAGAGCGTTTCGATCTTCGCGGTGCGTTTTTCGGCAAGATATGCCCAAACTCGCCTTGCGCCTTCGCCCTGTTTGATCCTGATAATCGACCCCGACCCGCCCTCAGCGCCGACGCCGCTGAAATGCAAAACCAAGTACTCGCCTGTGCGTTCTGCGTAGGTCAGGTGGTCAAGATTTATGATGCGGCCATCTGGCGTGCTCACAAGATTCATAGTCCATGACTGGCTATCAGGTCCGAAGGAAGCACACAAAGCAAAAGAATCGCTTACAGCGATTTCGCAAATGTTGTAGCCACCGGCCTGTGGCCGGTCCGTGCTAGTGCTTCGTGAACACTGGTAAGACGGCCCACAGGGCCGTGGCTACAACATCTCAGACGTTGCTGCCGCTCCATTTTAGTTTTTGGCGGACAACGCTGAAAAATGAGGCCTCGGGTAACGAGGCCAGTGGAAGTGTTTTCTTTGCTTTCCGGATCGTGAGTACTGATTCGCGTTCAACGTGGATGGGTTTGCGTCCATCGACTGTCAGAAACACCGGATAATCGGGATCGCTGGCTTCAATTTCGATTATTGAGTCGTCAGCGACAATGATCGAGCGATTCGTCAGGACGTGCGGACAAATCGGGGTGATTACGAAAACGCCGGATTCAGGATCGAGAATCGGTCCACCCGCGGACAGCGAGTAGGCTGTCGAGCCCGTTGGCGTCGCCACGATCAGCCCGTCGGCGTTGAACTCAGTGAGTGGTTCGCCGTTGACTCGCGTGCGCAACATGACCAGGCGCGAAAGTTCGCCTCGGCTTAGCACGGCGTCGTTCAGCGCGATCATTTTGCTGGTTCTTTTGTCACCAAGGCTGACTCGCGCCTCGAGCAAAGCCCGCTGGCTGAAATTGATTCGGTCCTTGGCAATACATTCCACGGCTTCGCGGTACATTGAAGAACTCACGGAGGTCAGAAACCCCAGCGAGCCGACGTTGATACCGAAGATCGGTTTAATGTTCTCTCCAAGTTGGCCAATCACGCGCAGAATGCTGCCATCGCCGCCGGCCACAACCAGCAGATCAGCAGAAGCTGCCAAATCGGGGATTGCGTATCCTAACTTTTTGCCCGCAATCCGGGCCGTTTCCTTCTCGAAAAGGATCGAAACCGAGAAACGGGCAAATTCCTGCGCAATTGCGTTGATCAGCTCGGCAACCCCTCGTTTTCCTGTGTGCGCTATCAGCCCAATTGTTTTCGCATGCATGCAAAAAATTCCTGATTTCCGTCCGTGCCCGTAACCGCAGACGGAACAATCCCGGTCACCACATGGCCCAGTCGCGTCACAAACGCGACAATCTTGTCTTGTGCCCTCTGGTGCAAGCGCTGATCGCGAACGATTCCGCCTTTCCCGACGTCAACGCGTTGCAGCTCAAACTGCGGTTTAATCAACGCGAGAATAACTCCAGTCGCGGTTATCAACTTGAACGCGTTCGGCAGAATCAAGGTGAGCGAAATAAATGAAACATCGATCACGCAAAGATCGACCACTTCCGGGATGTGCTCACGAGAAAGAAACCGTGCGTTAACTTTTTCGAGAACAATCACGCGTGGATCATTTCGAAGCTTCCAATCCAATTGTCCGTGGCCAACGTCGACGGCGTACACTTTCTTCGTACCGCGCTGCAGCATGCAGTCCGTGAAACCACCCGTGGACGCTCCAATATCCAACACTGTTTTTCCGTGGACGTCGATGTTGAAATGATCGAGTGCACCCTCAAGCTTCAATGCACCTCGGCCGACGTACTTTTGCACAGGCTGCACCGTGACCGCCGCTTGCTCGTGTACAAGTTCAGCTGGTTTCGCTGCGATGCGCGTCTCGATCATCACCTCGCCGGCCATTATTGCGCGCTGTGCTTGTTCCCGACTCGCGAACAAGCCTCTGCCGACGAGAAGCTGATCAAGCCGTAATCTTTTCGGCATTTTTGCTTTTCGAGAGGTCAGCGTGGCGCCAGACGTTCGTGATCGAGACCCGGAGGGCGTCCACAGCGAACGTGAGCTGAGCCGTCGTGATACACAGGGGCGGCATGAGAACAATCACATTGTGAATCGGCCTGGTCAGCAGCCCGTGCTGTCGCGCCTCGAGGCAAACGGCTGCGGCCATGCTAATCCCCTCGATCTGGGTCGAATTTTGCAGCTCTATTCCAGCGATAAACCCGCACTGACGGATTTCCTCGACGCCGGCAAGATCTTTTAAACTGGCAAGAGCAGATGCCAGACATCGGATTTTCGGCTGAAGGGCTTCCAACGCGCGCTCGTTCTCAAAGACCTCCAGGCTAGCCCTGGCTGCAGCGCAACCGAGGGCGTTTCCTGTGTAGCTATGACCGTAAGCCAGAGCCTTGCCTTTGGCTACAGGGCCGTCAAAAGCCCAAAATATTTTTTCCGAGACCAAAGTAATAGCCAGCGGAAGATAGCCGCCTGTCAAGCCTTTACCTAACACAATAATATCAGGAACTACATCTTCGTGTTCGCAGATGAAACGCTTGTCGGCCTTCGCTAGCTCCTCAGTATTCCACTCAGTCATGATT
>DATBDI010000115.1:0-2837 GCA_036270025.1 Candidatus Udaeobacter sp.
AGCGAACCCGCCGGTCGCTTTTGCGCACTCTATCCGTTGCCGACCAAATCGACGAGGCCGAACAGCCCGGAACTATTGTAGCCCGACGCACCGCGCATCCTCCCTTAATTCGGACATTAACCCGCACTCTTGCCTTGAACAACTCGATCACTCACGATGCGCGAATGCCGGATAAGTCGCCGCCGTGGATACAGCAGGAAGAGCGCATTGATCATCAGTTGGTTCGCGGCATTGGGATCCCGGCGTTGACCGCGAACATCGTCAGTTCCACCATCGGCGCCGGCATTTTCGTTATTCCAGCCACTATTGCGAGAGGTCTAGGCTCGGCAGCGCCTCTCGCATTTATTTGCTGTGCGATTGCAATGGTCTTGTTTGTCACATGTTTCGCGATCGCCGGTAGCCGTGTTTCATTGACTGGCGGCCTTTATGCCTATGTCGAAGTCGCGTTTGGCCGGTATGTCGGGTTTCTTGCCGGAATTCTGTATTTTCTGACGGCGCTTGGGGCGGTCGCAGGCGTTGTGAACGTTCTGGCGAATTCAGTCGCACTCGTCGTTCCGTTTCTTGGCAGTCCGGTGATGCGGATCGTGGTGATGCTTGCCGTTTATGGAATGCTTGTGTTGATTAACGTCCGCGGCGTGCGCGAAGGCGCGGGTGCGGTGACGGTCATCACGATTGCGAAACTTTTGCCGCTGTTACTATTCATTTGCGCTGGAATTTTTTTCATTCACGTGCCCAATCTTCAGTGGAGCGGTTGGCCGGGCAGCAAGGCCCTGGGCGACGCCGTGATCCTGTTGATTTTCGCCTTTGTCGGAATCGAGGTGGCACTGATTCCCAGCGGCGAAGTGAAAAACCCAGCGCGCACTGTTCCGCGCTCGGCATACCTCGCGCTAGTGATTACGACCATCATTTATCTGATGATCCAGGTTGTGGCGCAGGGCACTCTCGGCGCCGATCTTGCGAAGCATCCCGACGCGCCTCTGGCCGAATCGGCAATGACCTTTCTCGGCAACCTAGGACGCACGACGCTTCTGGTCGGCGCTACGATCTCTGCATTTGGGTTTGTCACGAGCGACATCCTTAGCTCGCCGCGAATGATCTTTGCTTTCGGCCGCGACGGCGCATTGCCGCAATTTTTCGCGCACGTGCATCCGCGTTACCGATCACCGGACGTCGCGATCATCACGTACGCGGCGCTGGCTTTTCTGCTTTCGATCAGCGGGACGTTCGAACGGCTGGCCGTGCTCTCGAACGTCGCCGTCTTGCTGATGTATCTGCTTTGCTGCGGAGCCTGCTGGGTTTTGGTGCGGCGCGATGTGCGCTCGGATGGTCAGCCTTTCAACTTTCCCGGGATGAAAATTGTGCCTGCGCTTGCGATCTGCGCCATCATTTGGATTCTGTCGCATGCGACCGTACGCGAATTTGTCGTCACTGGAATCGTGCTCGCGCTCGCGTCAATTCTGTATCTGATTCGCCGCGAAGTTTGGCGCAAAGCATAGGCAAACAGCGAAAACCGATTAGTTTCTGGCCATGCGCGACAATTATCTCGAGGAGTATTTTTCGTTCCTGCGGTTCCCAAGTATTTCGACTGACGACCAGTACAAACAAAAATTGGTGGGCTGCGCAGACTGGCTCATAAAAAAACTCACGAGCATTGGTCTGCAAACGCAGCTTGTGCCGACGACTGGCCATCCGATTGTGTGGGCGCGCAACAAACATCAACCTGGCCGGCGCACTGTTTTGATTTACGGGCACTACGATGTGCAGCCGCCGGACCCTCTTGAGCTTTGGGATTCGCCGCCGTTCGAACCCGTTCTGAAGAACGGCTACGTTTTTGCGCGGGGCTCGACGGACAACAAAGGGCAAATCCTCTCCCATATTCTTGGTATCCAGGAAACGATGCAGGAAGAGCACGACCTGCCGGTCAATCTGCACCTGGTCATCGAGGGCGAAGAAGAAATCGGCAGCGGAAATCTCGGACCGTTTCTCAACAAAAATCGTGATGCACTAAAATGTGAGGTCGCAGTTGTTTCCGATACCGGAATGATCGCGCGCGGTATGCCGACGCTGAGTTATGGCCTGCGCGGAGTCACCTCTCTCGAGATCAAAGTGACCGGTCCAAAAATGGATTTGCACTCAGGCGTTTTCGGTGGCGCGGTTCAGAATCCGATCACGGCGCTCGCGCAATTGTTGGCGACGCTTCACGATGGCGAGGGCCGCGTCGCCATCGCGGGTTTCTACGACGAAGTTAAACCACTGGAGGATTGGGAACGGCAGGCGTGGCGGAAACTTCCGGTCGATGGCGACAAATTGATTCGCGAAGAAACAGGCGTTCCCGAGCTTTTCGGAGAAGCCGGGTACAACTCCGTGGAACGTATTTGGGCGCGGCCGACTGCTGAGATTAACGGAATCGGCGGCGGGTATCAGGGGCAGGGGACAAAAACTGTGATCCCCAGCCATGCAATGGCAAAGCTGACATTCCGTCTCGTTCCCGACCAGAAAGGCGACGAAATTCTGGAACTGGCCAGAACCCATTTGCAAAAAAATGCGCCGAAAGGCGTAACTCTCGAGGTCACTAGCGGCCACAGCGGACCGTGGTATCTCACCGATCCACACTCTTCACTCGGCGAGGCTGCGCAACGCGCATTGCGCAAAGCGTTCAATCATGATCCGGCGTTGATACGCGAAGGCGGCAGTATTCCGATCGTCTCGCAATTTCGGGAAATTCTGGGCATCGAAACACTCCTGATGGGACTGGCATTGCCGGATTGTCGCGCGCATTCGCCGAATGAGAATTTCCCTCTCGAAAATTTCGAGGGAGGAATTCGTCTCAACAAAGC
>DATBDI010000116.1:0-1656 GCA_036270025.1 Candidatus Udaeobacter sp.
CCGCCGCGGCGTCGCTCCTTGGAAATGATGAATTAAAGGACCGTTTGCAGCCGGCGCTCGAGGCGATCACGCCGGACGGTCTGCTCGCACACATCAAAGTTCTCGCATCGGATGAATTCGAGGGGCGCGCGCCGGGGTCAAAAGGCGAAGACCTTTCGGTCAAATACATCACCGATCAGTTTAAACAGATCGGACTAAAGCCGGGAAATCCCGACGGGACATACACGCAGGAAGTTCCCCTCGCCGGGATCAAAAGCGAACCGCGAATGTCCTTCGTCATTGGCGACAAAACGATGGATCTGAAATATTCGGATGATTTCGTTGCTTCATCGGCGCGGCTCCAGCCGGAGATCAAGATCGAGAAGTCAGGTCTGGTCTTTGTCGGATACGGTGTCGTCGCGCCGGAGTACGGCTGGGACGATTACAAAAATGTCGATGTGCGCGGCAAAACGCTGCTGATGTTGATTGGCGATCCGCCGGTTCCCGATCCAAAAGATCCATCAAAACTCGACGACAAAATGTTTAAAGGAAAAGCGATGACGTACTATGGCCGCTGGACCTACAAATATGAGATTGCGGCGCAAAAAGGCGCGGCCGCGGCCATCATTATCCATGAGACAGAACCTGCCGCTTATCCCTGGCAGGTGGTGAAATCGAGCTGGGGCAAAGAGAATTTCGAGCTCGACAATCCGAACAAGAATATGGATGCGGTCTCGGCGCGTTCATGGATCACGCTCGATGTTGCGAAAAAGTTATTTGCCGATTCCGGCCAGGATTTCGATGCTCTGAAGAAATCTGCGATCACCAAAGATTTTCGACCTGTGGTCCTGAATGCCAAAGCCAATATTCAGATTAAACAGCAGGTTCGCTCGTTCAAATCGCATAATGTCATCGGCAAACTCGAAGGCAGCGATCCAAAGTTAAACGGTGAATACGTTATCTACACCGCGCACTGGGATCATCTCGGGCGGCATCCCGAATTGCAGGGCGATCAGATTTTCAACGGTGCGATCGACAACGCGTCAGGCGTTGCGTCCATCATCGAACTCGCGGCCGCCTTCACGGAGGTAAATCCGCCGCCGAAACGGTCGGTGTTGTTCATGGCAACGACAGCTGAAGAAGCGGGATTACTCGGTGCCAAATTTTATGCGGAGCACCCGCTCTATCCTCTGGAGAAAACGCTGGCCGACATCAACCTCGATAGCATGAACGTCTGGGGCAAGGCGCGCGATATTGAGGATCTGAGTCTTGGTTTTTCCACTCTCGACGATCTTCTCGCTGCCGCGGCCAAACAGCAGGGCCGCAGCGCAATCCCGGACAGCCGCCCTGACAAAGGCAAGATTTATCGCGCTGACAATTTCGAATTCTCGAAAGCCGGCCTGCCCTCGCTTTACATCGGCAAAGGTGAACATCTTCTCTCCCGTGCCGAGACTGCGCCACTCCGGTCCGACGAATTTGATTCGACAGATTACCACCAGGTCACCGACGAAGTTCATCCCGATTGGGACCTCTCTGGCGCCGTGCAAGATGTTCAACTTGTATTCGAAGTTGGTTACGAAGTAGCCAATGGCGACAAGTTTCCTGAATGGAAGCCGGGAAGCGAATTCCGCGTAAAAGGCTCCGCCTCACGTGGTCATTAGGATTAGAGCAAAGACA
>DATBDI010000117.1:0-3949 GCA_036270025.1 Candidatus Udaeobacter sp.
GCATCGCTTTTCTAGCTGTCATTGCTGTGTGACTGGCTGCCGAACGTCAATCTCTGTGACAATTGCCCGTGCTGCAGTTTCGCTCGCTCCGCCTCCGCCAACTTTACCGATGATGCTGTCGAACTCGGAGATCATCTGTTCACGGACGATTGGATCGTCTACCAAAATCCGCATTTCATCCGCCATGGCATGCGGTTCTGCCCGGTGCTGGATAAACTCGGGAACGACTTCTTTGTCTGCGAGCAAGTTCGGCATGCCAAGATAGTTCACCTTCACGACTGCGCGCGCTGCCAGGTACGTTGGCAACGCCACCTTGTAGACCAGCACAAACGGCAGGCGAAAATAGGCAGCCTCGAGCGTCGCGCTTCCCGAGGCGACCATTCCCGCCCATGCGCGCTGCATGATCTCTGCTGTCTCGCCAACTGTAATGTGAATCACTTCCGCAAGTTGTGACGGCAGCATTGCGCACACTTCTCGCGCCAGCTCTTGCGATGCAGCTGCGACTTCGAAGCGCAACCGAGGTGTGGTTTTCAAGAGCAGCCGTGCTGTTTGAATCATGACCGGAAAAATCTTTCGCACTTCGCGCGACCGGCTACCTGGAAAAAGCCCGATTAAATCCGGATCGCGTTCAGTGTTGATCTCTCTCGCCTGCAATCTTTCCATCATGGGATGGCCGACGAATACCGCGCGCAGGCCCGATTGGTTATAGAGATCGGCTTCAAACGGAAAAATGCAGAGCACGAGGTCGACAGTGCGCGCCATCCTTTTGATTCGCCCGCGGTTCCACGCCCATACCTGTGGGCTGATGTAGTAGATTATTTTTTGCCGCGGCGATCGTTTTCGCAGTGCACGCGCGAGCCGCAAATTGAATCCGGGATAATCGATCAGCACAACTGCGTCCGGCTTGGTGTCGAGAATTTCCGTGAGCGTTTGGCGAAACTGTTCGCGGAAATAGCCATACTTCCTGAGCACTTCCCACAGGCCAAGAACTGCGGCGTCGCCGATCCAATTTTTGAATTGGTTGGAAGCGAGTTGCTGCATTTGCGGACCGCCACGGCCGATCAACTTCAGGGCTGGATCGCATTCTTGCAGCGACCGCATCAAAGCGGCACCGTGATTGTCGGCGCTGACTTCCCCAGCGACGAAGTAAATCGTCTGCGATTTCATGTAGCCGCCTCGCTGTGTCGAGGCGCTTGGGCTTCGACCGCGACTGGGCCTTCCACACGGCGACACAGCACCGTGGCTACAACGCTGCTATTCATTTCCCCGCGATTTGTTTCGTGATTTTGACCGCCAGTTCCAGAGCAGCAGTTGCCTGAGAACCGGAGACGCGTGGCTGGCGTCCTGTGGTTGCACATTCAATAAACGACTCCAACTGAAGCTGCAGCGGTTCCTGGTGTTCGATAGCGACCCTGTCGCGCCAGATTTGTTTTCCAACGCGTCGGTAGACTTCCCCGCTTTGGTTTTGATAATCGAGCGACAGATAGGCGTCCTCCTGAAAAATGCGGATCTTGCGCATGCGCTCAGGACTGATCCGGCTCGCCGTTACATTTGCCACGCAACCGTCTTGAAAATGCAGTCGCACGTTGGCGATGTCTTCGCTGCGGCTGAGTACGGCCACGCCTACCGCATCAATGCTCCACAGGGGCGCACGAACGAAATGCAAAAGAACTTCCAAATCGTGAATCATAAGGTCAAGCACCACGCCGATGTCGGTGCCGCGTTCGGAGTACGGGCTTAGCCGGTGTGCTTCGATGAAGCGCGGATGCGTCAGATGTTTTTCCAGAGCGTCCAGCACCGGATTGAACCGTTCGACGTGGCCGACCTGCAGGATCAGATCGTTGTGCGCGGCCAAGTCCGAAAGTTCAGCAGCGTGCGCGGTGTTATCAGTGATCGGCTTCTCCACGAGCACGTGCTTGCCTTTTTGAAGCAGCGACCGGGCGATCTCGTAGTGCGTATTTGTGGGCGAGGCTACCGATGCGGCGTCGACCATTTCGGAGAATTGATCGAGCGACGCGGCAGGCGTTGCCTGAAATTTGTTGCCTATTGTGCGGGTCGCGACCGGGTTCACATCGTAGACTGCGGTAAACTCAGCAGACGGAAGTTCCGCATACAGCCGGGCGTGATTGCTCCCGATGTGACCCACTCCAACAACCCCAACGCGCAAATTTTTCATCCCTCGATTCAGTCAAAGCCCGAAAGTTTTTGCGGTCAACTAGGATGATCACCTAAGACGAGATCGAACTTCTCAGCGACTGGATGATATGCGGCACCGGCCGGCTACGCTTTAGCGCAGTTTGCAAGGAACCATTCGTACGTCCGCGCGATCCCTTCCCGCAGCGAGATCTCCGGTGTCCAGCCAAGAGCGCGAATCCTGGTGACGTCTAAAAGCTTCCGCGGCGTGCCATCGGGCTTGGTTGTGTCCCAGGCGAGCTCGCCGTTAAAACCAACCACGTCGCAGATCAATTCCGCCAGTTCACGGATCGAAATGTCTTCCCCGCAGCCGACGTTGATAATTTCTGGTGAGTCATACTTTTCGAGCAGCAAAAGACATGCTGAGGCGAGGTCGTCGACATGCAAAAATTCGCGGCGCGGTTTTCCACTTCCCCATACGATCAGTTCGCGTGCGTTCCGACTCTTTGCTTGGTGCGCTTTGCGAATGAGCGCCGCCAGCACGTGTGAGGTCTCAAGATCGAAGTTGTCGTTCGGGCCGTAAAGGTTCGTTGGCATCGCGGAAATGTAGTTCGCTCCGTATTGACGGGAATAAGCCTGGCAAAGCTTGATACCAGCAATCTTCGCAATCGCGTAAGCGTCATTGGTTGGCTCCAGCGGCCCGGTTAGCAGCGCTGTTTCCGGAATCGGTTGCGGCGCGAGTTTTGGGTAAATGCACGAGCTTCCAAGAAAGAGCAGCTTGCGCACGCCAGCCTCGTATGCCGAGCGGATCACGTTGTTCTGGATCCGCAAATTCGCGAGGAGAAATTCCACTGGAAAATCGTTGTTGGCTTTAATCCCCCCAACCTTTGCGGCCGCCAGAATGACAACGTTTGGCTTTTCTGCGGCAAAGAATTCCGCAACTGCTGGCTCATCGCTTAGATCGAGCTCCGCGCGCTCGCGCGTGACCAAGTTCCCAAATCCCTGCGATTTCAGCCGGCGCACCAACGCACTGCCCACCATCCCGCGATGGCCGGCAACGAAGATTCTATCGGATTTCTTCATCGACATCAGTCCGGCAAAACTCGCAATCTCAAGAGCGTCCCAGCAGCGCGCATCCGTGAATCGGTGCTAACCAACTCTTGGGTTCTGGCGATCAGAGCTGAGGCGAGAAGCAATCCATCAAGCGCGCGAATCGGCACAACCGGACTCGCTCGATAGCAAATTCGAATGATCCTCTCAAACTCATCCTGAAGATCTTGCCCGAATGGAATGAGGGAAAAAGCGCCCGCTGCGAGATCCTCACGAAACTGCTGGTAGGTTGCTTCCGCGCGACCCGGTGCAATCGCTCGCGCCAGTTCTTTGGCCCACAAGGCGCGAAACATCTCCGTGACGCTGAGTTGTGAAATCACTGGAACCTCTGTGGATATCCGGATTACCGCTGTGACCTGCTCGGCATCACGCTCACGCACGTAGAGCTTGAACAGCGCAGAAGTATCCCAGAACGCCATCAGCTAAAACCGATCTGCGCGATCTTCCTCCAGAACTTCCTCGATGCTCCTTCCGTACCGGCCCGTCCAGTTTTTCTCCCGCAACTTGTCGAGTCCCTTAAGCCATTTCTCCTTGTCGAACTTTTTACTACGTTTCGGCATGGGCACGAGCTTCGCCGTTTCTTTTCCATGTACGGTAATTACTACTTCCTCGCCGCGACTTGCGCGCTTTACCATCTCAGAAAGTCTCGCTTTCGCTTCACGCAGGGTTGTCGTCATGTAGTCACAGTAGTCACGCTGTCGGCAAT
>DATBDI010000118.1:0-5240 GCA_036270025.1 Candidatus Udaeobacter sp.
GGCTCCGGCAATTGCGATGCCTGCTTCAGGTTCGCCGGAAGCTTGATCCCGCAAACGCTCTGCGATTGCTGATACTCTTTCCAACCGGACCCGGCGAGATAACCGCGCACGACGCATTCCACCGGCAGCGGCTTGGTCTTCTTAACGATCATCGAGCGGCCGGCTAGCTGCTCACGGAACTTCTGCAGCTCTTTCGGGAATTCTTCGAAATCGGCTGTGACAAGATGATTTGCAATGTCGTTAAAACGCTTGAACCAAAACGCGGAAATTTGGTTCAGGACAGCACCCTTATGCGGAATCGGGTCGGGCAGGATGACGTCAAACGCCGAAATGCGGTCCGTCACGACGAATAGCAGGGTATCGCCGAGGTCGAAGACTTCGCGTACTTTGCCGCTGCGGAGTTTTTTGATTCCGGGAAGCTCGATCGAGGATTGGGCGGCGATTTGCATGGGCGAACGCTCAACGCTCACTGCCCAACTTTCAACTCGCTTGCTGTTTTGTCATGTCGAGCGAAGTCGAGACATCTCTGGATTTAATGTCGAGAGATTCCTCGACTTCGCTCGGAATGCCAGGCTAATGGGGCGTTGGACGTTGCGCGTTGGGCGTTGGACGTTGTCTCTTTTCATGGCCGGAATCGTTGTCAAACCGCGTGCCCGAATTTTGCACGGACACGACTGGGTGTTTTCGAGTGAAGTGCTTAAAGTTTTTGGGAATCCGGCCGACGGCGACGTTGTCTCACTTAAGGACGGCAAAGACCGTTTGATTGGCAGCGCGATCTACAATTCGAGGTCGCAAATCGTCGCGCGCCGTTTCTCGCGGCGCAGGCAGGACCTTGAGGTTGATTTTTTTCGGCGCCGCATCGCGCAGGCGTCCGAGTACCGCGACCGGCGAGGCGTAGATCCAAAAATGCGCCGCGTTGTCTGGAGCGAAAGCGACGGTCTTCCGGGTGTAATCATCGATCGTTACGACGATCATTTCGTTTTGCAGACGCTGACGCTGGCGATGGACATGCGAAAAGATTTGATCGCGGAGGCGCTGGAACATGTTTTTTGTACGGCAAGCGCTTCACTTGCCGAGGCCGATCGAGCGGCAGGCGGAGCGCCTCCTCTACAATCATTGACAATCATCGAACGAAATGATGCGCCGGTGCGCGGAGCGGAGGGCCTGGAACTGTGCAAAGGCGTTCTACGCGGAACTCCTCGTCAAATCGTAATCGAAATCGAAGGCGTGAAGCTCGACATCGATCTTTTGCATGGGCAAAAGACCGGCTTCTATCTCGACCAAAGGCACAACTATGCGATCGTCGCGGCGTGCGCCCGTGACCGCCGGGTGCTTGATTGCTTCACGAATCAGGGAGCATTCGCTCTGGCGTGCGCGCGGGCCGGGGCTGCCGAGGTGACTGGCGTTGAAGAGAATTCCGACAACATTGCCGCTGCGAAACGAAACGCGGCGCGCAATGCTCTAAACGTGAGATGGATCGAGCAGGATGTGTTTCAATTCCTGCGTTCCAGTGAAAAGGCACGCGCACAGTACGATCTGATCATTCTCGATCCGCCTTCATTCACGAAAGCGAGGAGCCGACTGGGCGACGCGTTGCGCGGTTATCGGGAACTGCACACGCGGGCGTTAAAGCTGTTGGCGAAAGACGGTTTGCTGGCAACGTTTTCCTGCTCGCATCACGTGAACGACGACGCGTTTTTGCAAACAATCACGGATGCGCTCGTCGATGCGCGTCGTTCGGCGCGGCGGATCGGTCGTTTCGAGCAGGCGGTCGACCATCCGGTTCTCCCTACGATCCCTGAAACGGAATATTTCCGGGGCTTTTTGCTGGAGATGATGCCGGGCCGCTGATGGATGCTCTGTCATCCTGTGCGAAGCGAAGGATCTCACCTGCCAAGTTTGCGTCGCACTGGGCACTCAGCGTAATCCATCGTGCTGCGGGAGGTCCCTCGCTTCGTTCGGGATGACCGCTTTGTAGACCAATATCGTCAATCGAAAATTTTTTCGCGCCTTGCGATTGAAATCTCTGGAATTCTCAAGTGACCCACTTAATATGCGCAACGGTGAGCGCGAGGGCAGGCTGATTTCTCATGGCAGAAAAAATTCGACCGGTCGAACCAATGCTCGAGTTGAACGAAGACGAAGTTTCTGCCGAGCATCTGGACACACAGGTGCAAAAAGCTCAGGAGCAACTGCTGCAGCTCAAGCGGCAGCAGGAGCAAATCGAACGGCAAAAACGGGAACTGGAAGAACTGAGCCGGCGCCAGGACGAACTGGAAGCCGGCCGCGCGGAAATGGCCGATAAACTGACGCGCGCGTTGGTTGTACTCGAGCGCGAAGCGTACACCACTCAGAATCGGTTGGAGCAAATACGGATCGCTCGCGAGAGTTTCTCTCAACATCTGGAGTTGGTTGAAGCAATCGATCCCAGAAGTTGGAATCCATCAGATTTGCATAAGGAACTGAGCCGGGCTTTGAGCGGCGTGGACGACGCGCGCACCGAGTACGCAGAGCAGCGCAGCCGATTGCAAGCCGCAGGCGCGACGGCAGGCGATGCCCCCTTGCCAGATGTCACACCGGATGGTTACAGCAGCGGCGGCGACGGGCGTTCATTTGCTCAGTGGTTGCAGATCGGCGTCGCGCTCACGTTGCCGCTAATCATCTTTGGGGCCGTCGCTCTCGCCCTTTTCATTTGGATGGCAAGCCGGTGATGGGAATCTTCCGCCGTGCGCCCAGACCAACGCCGCCGATTCGCCACAGACAGGAACAGATAGCACGCCAGGAAGCCGAGTTGCGTGAGAAGCTCGAACGCCTCGAGCATATGGTCACACAGAAGCGCTCTGGCGCACCGAATAAGTCTCCGTCACGAGGAGGGGAACGAGCCGGCCAAAATAGTAGAACCGAAAAGCGCTTGGATGTCTCGCTGGCGTTGGACGAACATTATCCGGGTCCAAGCCGAACCACCCGAAGGCCGCGTTCGTTGCGCAAAGAGCGAAGACAAGGGCAAATCATTTTTCTGTTTCTTTTGACTGCGCTCGGGGTCGCGGTGATCTGGCTCATCAGCCACTTCCACTCCTGACATGGCCGCGACTTCAGAGCTCGATGTCGCGCACGTTGCGAGCTTGGCGCGATTAAATCTCACCGAAAGCGAAGCGGAAGTTTTTCAAAGACAATTGAACGGCGTTCTTCGTTACGTCGAAAAGCTGCGTCAGGCTGACGTCACTGATGTGGAACCGGCCACGCATCTCCTTCCGGTGTTTAACGTGTTTCGCGAGGACGCGCCGCGCGAGTGGTTCACGGCAGAGCAGGCGCTGAGTAACGCGCCGCGGAAGACGAACGGTCTTTTTATCGTTCCGAAGGTCGTCGAATGACGACCAAAAATCTGCCGGCACTGAGCATCGCCGATTTGCAGTCCTTGTTGCGTCGTCGCGAAATCTCACCGCGCGAAGTGCTCGAAGCGTTGCGTGCCCGAGTTGAAGAAGTCGATCAAGAAATCGGCGCTTATCTTTCGCTCGATGTTGATGCTGCTGCCAAGCAGGCTGGAAAAGCGAACGTGGACCTTCCACTCGGCGGCGTGCCGATTGCAATCAAGGACATCATCAATGTAGCCGGTGAGCCGTGCACATGTGCGTCGAAGATTTTGCAGGGGTACCGCGCTCCGTACGACGCCACCGTGATTCAAAAACTGCGTACCGCTGGCGCGATACCGTTTGGCAAAACCAACCTGGATGAATTCGCCATGGGTTCCTCGACGGAAAATTCTGCGATGAAAGTAACGCGAAATCCGTGGGACGCGTCGCGCGTGCCAGGCGGCTCCAGCGGCGGTTCGGCCGCGGCTGTTGCCGCTGATGAAGCATTTGCTGCGCTGGGCTCCGATACCGGTGGCTCGATTCGGCAGCCCGCTGCGCTGTCTGGTGTTGTTGGCCTGAAGCCCACTTATGGCCGCGTCTCGCGATTTGGTTTGGTCGCCTTTGCTTCGTCGCTCGATCAAATCGGCCCGCTGACGAAGACCGTTCGCGACGCAGCCCTGATCATGAACGCGATCGCGGGTCACGATCCGCAGGACTCCACCTCTCTGAATGAGCCGGTGCCCGACTACACCGCAAGCCTCGGCCAGGATTTGCGTGGCATCCGGTTGGGTCTGCCGAAGGAATACATGATCGAAGGAATCGATCCGCAGGTAAAAGCTTCAATCGAGGCTGCAGTCAAACATCTGAACTCATTAGGCGCTGACATTGTGGAGATCTCATTGCCTGCGACCGAATACGCGATTGCAGTCTACTACATAGTGGCCACAGCCGAAGCGTCAGCTAATCTCGCTCGCTTCGACGGCGTCCGTTATGGATATCGCGCGCAGAATCCGAAAGACATGCTCGACCTTTACGGCCGCACACGCGAGGAAGGCTTTGGCCCGGAAGTAAAACGGCGCATCATTCTCGGCACTTACGTCCTAAGCTCGGGCTACTACGACGCTTATTATTTGCGCGCACAAAAGGTGCGCGAGCTGATTCGCCGCGATTTCACGAAAGCGTTTGAGAAAGTCGATGCGCTGATTTCGCCGACGTCGCCCGTGCCAGCATTCAAACTAGGCGAACGTGCCGCCGATCCGTTGCAAATGTATCTCGCGGATATTTTCACTATTGCGGCTAATCTTGCAGGAATTTGCGGAATCAGCGTGCCATGCGGTTTTGCTGAAACGGACGGACGTCGCCTGCCCATTGGTTTGCAGTTGTTAGGCAAAACGCTGGACGAAGCGCGCATTTTGCAAATCGCCCATGCTTACGAGCAGAGCACAGACTGGCACAAGACGCGCCCGCCGGTCGCCGCCACAAATGATTCGGGATAGACACCGTTCATCGACGGCAAAACCAATAGCGTTGTCCCTGTCATTCTGAGCGAAGCGAAGAATCTCAGTGTTTCTTCAGGTCGAACCACCTGCAATAATCAGAGATGTTTCGCTCCGCTCAACATGACAGAGGTGATGGCTCAGTGGTCGCGTGGTGGTCGACCTTGAATCGCCGGTTCAACAGTCCCGCTGCGGTTCGGGCATTGCTGCTGTTCTTCATTTTGACGGCGCTTGTGTTTTCAGTACTTCCGCTCCTGCGTTATCTCCGTGGCGGCACCACGTTTGATTACAAGCTCTGGTACGACACCGGCCAACATGTGCTCGCCGGCCATGAAATTTATTTCTTCCGCTCCGGGAAGTACGATTTCATGTATCCGCCGCCTTGCGCGCTGTT
>DATBDI010000119.1:0-2184 GCA_036270025.1 Candidatus Udaeobacter sp.
CGCATTTGCAGTCGGTTGGTGCTGTTGTGGGCTACCTGCGGGTTCATCGGGGCCAGCGTTTTGCCTCGACCACGGCGGTGACGCCGATGACGGAAGCTTTTGTTCGCAACATCGATCAATTCGTCCTCGACGAGGGTGTCGATCTGGTTTCCTTTCAGAAAGGGCAGCGCAAGGACGAAATCACGCAAAAGTATCTGCGGAGGTTCACCAAGAGCGAAGGCGTGCTCTATGTCGGCAAGGCGCAGGAGAAGGCGCGGATCATGCGCACGGAGCGGCGCCGCAGCCGGCACACTGGCGGAACCTATCCGTGGATCGTGGAATCCACCGCGATGGTCAACCACTACTATTTCTACTGCGTCGATGAGAACTTCGGGCCGTTCTTCCTGAAGTTCTGCTCTTACTTTCCCTACAATGCCAAGCTCTGCATCAACGGCAACGAGTATCTCAAACGTCAGCTTGCCAAGCGCGGGGTGGCGTTCGAGCCGCTGGACAACGGCGTCAAGTCGTGTGCCAAACCCGAGCTGATGCAGCGACTGTGCGACGGGCTGTCAGCGGACAAGATTGATCGATTGCTGCGCAAATGGCTGCGATGCCTGCCGCATCCGTTTCCGGCGCGCGATCGCAACGCAGGCTATCGCTATCAGCTCTCCATCCTGCAAGCCGAATTCTCGCTCACCCAGGTGCTCGACCAGCCGGTGACGGGGCGCATCTTCTTCGAGGAGGTGATTCGCGAGAATCTCGATATCGGCCGCCCTAGCCAGGTGAGCCTGGTGTTCGACCGCAAGGTGCACCGCCGCACGCCGGGGCCATTCCGCACCCGTGTCATCACCGACGGCGTGGTGCCGTCGTTGCACGTCGACTACAAGAAGACCCGCATCAAGCAATACCACAAGGAGGGACAGGCGCTTCGCACCGAAACCACCATCAACGACACCCGCGACTTCGCCATCGGCCGACGCATCAAAAATCTCGAAGAACTGCGCAAGATCGGCTTCGCGGCCAACCGACGTCTGCTCGACGTCCAACGCATCGGTCACGATTGCTTCATCGGCGAAGCCTCATTCCAGGACATGCAAAAACCCGTCACCGTGGATAGCCAACGCGGCGCGGCGCTGCGCTTCGCCGATCCGCGCGTGCAGGCTCTCTTGCACGTCCTGCTGCTGTTCCTTCTGGTCCAGGGCACCTTCACTCACAAGGATGTACGCGAGCATCTTGCTCCACTGCTGGGGAAAAAGCCCAGCCAACTGAGCCCCGGACAGATCACCTACGACCTGCGTCGGCTGCGCCTCCATGGCCTCACCGAGCGCATCCCGAAAACTCACCGCTACCGCATCACGCCAAAGGGATTGCGCACCGCCATCTTCTATACCGGCCTCTATAACCGCTCACTGCGCACCGGCTTGGCCGTCATCTCGCCACGCGCGACCAATCCCGAGCTACCCATCGCCAAATCCATCAGGGCCGCCGAAGCCGCCGTCAACAAATGGTACCAACATGAAAAACTCGCAGCATGAAAACTTGACTCAACTGCACCACAAAGCAGTCAATCAAGGACACTAGCGGGAACCGGCTCGTAAAGAAATGGACGCGATCGAAGGTGATGCGGACATGTGGCCAGTGCGGATGAATCGGCACTCATGACCCATACTCGCCACCGCGGCTCATTCCGCTTTGATCGCGAACTCCTTCCGAGCGTAACCGTCAAAGTTCACCGGCGGCCAGCGCTGCGGCGGCAATTGTTGCCTGCGCCGCGGTTCCGATCGCAAACGACGAAGGCAGCCCCGGCCTGCTTGATGTTTGAATTTCCCCGCACTTGATTTCTCGATTTATTAACCGATCGCGAATAGGCGACGCACGGATCGCGTCCCTTGTGCGGCCTTGGCATGCGCAACCAGCGCAAATCAGCACGGAACTCCTCCTGACGTTACCCCTCAACTGTCTCAAGCGGGGTGGCCTCTCCGATCTTCTGCAACTGTTCAAGAAGCGTAGTGGCCCGCCGCTGGACGGCTTCTTTTATCTGATCGAGGATCGCGTGAGGCCCCGCCGGCATCACCGCCACCTCTGCCGCTGCCTCCTCAGCCTTGGCCAGCGCAGATTTCGCTAAGGTGCTGACCCGATCAATCACCTGGCTGGGATTGAGGCCGCACTCGCGAGCAAATCGATGCCAGTGCCGCCCCTCGAGTT
>DATBDI010000120.1:0-4955 GCA_036270025.1 Candidatus Udaeobacter sp.
CGCGGCGACCGGCTTTCTTGGTTTGATGCCGGCGCTAACTCCAGACGGACTCGGGTTGAAAGCAGTCACATTTTACCCGTCGAACGTCGAGCGAGGAATTCCAACGCACATGGCGATGATTTTTCTTGTCGATCGACAAACGGGAACGCCACTGGCCACAATGGATGGACGGCTAATCACAGAAATGAGAACCGCAGCCGTGTCGGCAGCGGCAACGAAGCTCCTCGCGCCGCCAGATGCAAAAATTCTCGCGATCCTCGGCAGTGGTGTGCAAGCGCGCAGTCACGTGGAAGCATTGCGGCTTGTCAGGCGATTCGAAGAAATTCGGGTGTGGAGTCCTACAACGAAACATGCAGAACAATTCGCGAAAGACGTTGGCGGAAAAGCAACGTCAGCAGAAAAAGCAGTCCGCGGCGCGGATGTGATTGTGACCGTGACGAGTTCGAGAACGCCAGTGCTGAATGGCGCGTGGCTGAAGCACGGCTGCCACGTCAACGCAGTCGGCGCATGTCGGCCCGATTGGCGCGAACTGGATGACGCGGCGATGAAAGGAGGCGCCGTGTTCGTCGACTCACGCGAAGGCGCTATGAAAGAATCCGGCGATGTCATTCTTTCCCACGCGAAAGTATATGCTGAGCTTGGCGAAGCTCTGGCGGGTAAGCTTCCTCCCCGAGCAAATGAAACGACAATTTTCAAATCGCTGGGAATGGCAGTGGAAGATATTGCCGCAGCGATGCTCGTGTATCGGTCAGTGACGAGCGGTAAATAGATTGTAGGGCGACCCCTTCGGTTGCCCGCCTCTCCCCGGCAAGCGGAGCGCTTGCCCTACAACAGCTTATTTCGGCAGCAGCGCAGTCAGTTGATTAGAAACTAATTGCCAGCCGGCAGAGCCTTTAACCCAAACGAGTGTGCTCCGGTATTGCCCGCTGACAGGTTGACCATTGTACTGACCCTTGATCGTAACGCGGCTGGTGGTCACTGCGCTGTTTTGATAGACGCGGACGGTCAGATTCTCGTCTTCATTGATTGAGTCCAGCGCGGTTGCGCCGGATTTGACGTTCGCGAGGCGCTGCTCCTTCGTCAGGACGTCTCCTGAGGCGTTCACGAACACGTAATCATCAGCCCAGATCTTCTCCAGTGCCGCGACATCGCGCCGCAACAACGCAGTCTTATACTTTTCGATTGCCTCCCTGACCTCCTTCTCGCTGCTGCTGTTTTCAGAATTTTGTTGATTTGCAGACTGCCCGAAGGCCGACGCCAGCAGAACGATGGCGATGGCCAGATGCGGAATGCTGCGTTTCATGTGTGAACTCCTTCTGCAGTTTGATAGCGACATGAAACTCGATGTGCAAGCGCGATCGCGCCGAGCCATACAGACTGCTTGCAAAGGCAATCGACGCCGGAACAGTTGCCAGCGATGGCAAGCGATCTTGAAAAGTTAGCTCCGCAAATCGAGCGCGCAGTTGCTGCCGGGCAACTGATGGAATCGACTGCAAAAAACATCCGCACGCTGCTGGCAGGCACGTCTTCGGTTGTCTATTTGCGGTCCGTCCAGGAACTCGTGGATGGCGCTCACTGGTTTGAGCTAAACGATCGTTTTTACCAGACGCTCGCTTTTGGGACCGGCGGCCTACGCGGGCGGACTATCGGGAAAATCGTGACGGCTGCGGAGCGCGGCAACGCGCGCGAAGATGAGCGCCCGGAGTGTCCCTGCGTCGGCACCAACGCGATGAATTTTTTCAATATCAACCGCGCGACGCGGGGACTCGTTGACTACCTGCAGGATTGGAATCGGCGCGAAGGCGTTGCTGCGAAACCGAAGCTTGTCATCGCGCACGATCCACGTTTTTTCTCCAAGGAATTCGCGGAGGTGACTGCGAAAATCGCGGCCGAAAACGGTTGTGATGCACTCGTCTTCGATGGTCCGCGGTCGGTGCCGGAGCTCTCGTTTGCGGTCCGTTGGCTCAGGGCCAGTGCCGGCGTCGTCATCACCGCGAGTCACAACCCCCCGCATGATAACGGTTACAAAGCTTATTTCAGCGACGGCGCGCAAGTGATCGAGCCACACGCCAGTGGGATCATTTCCAGGGTCAATGCAATCACAACCGAATCGTTCACCCCGCTCCCAGAAGATCGCCAGGGCAAAGTGACCGTGATTGGGAGGGACATGGATCATGCTTACATCCGGCGGCTCGAAACATTGATCCTCGATCCACGAGTGATTCGCGATGCGAAAACGCTCCGGATCATTTACACGCCGCTCCACGGCACCGGCAGCGTAATCATTAAGCCAATGGCAAGGCGGCTCGGTTTTGATTTTCAAGTCGTGCCGGAGCAGGACCGCTTCGACGGCCGATTTCCGACGGTGAAGTCACCCAACCCGGAAAATCCTGAGGCCTTAACAATGGCCATCGATCTCGCGGAGAAGGAACACGCTGATGTTGTCGTCGCGACCGATCCGGACTGTGATCGGCTCGGAGCCGCAATTCGCACGAAGGATGGCAAACTCAAGGTAATCACTGGAAATCAGATCGGGTCGCTTATCTGCTGGTATCGAATCAAAACTCTGTTCGACAAAGGCGTTCTGAACCAACAAAACGCGTCGCGTACTGTAATCATCAAAACCTTCGTCACGACCGAGCTGCAAAAGGCAATCGCTGATTATTACGGTTTGCGCTGCGTCGAAACGCTAACAGGGTTCAAATACATCGGCGCGAAGCTGGGCAAGTACGAGCTCGCGATCCCCGAACACCTGCGCCGCAATTACGTCAACCTCGCGGAACCTGAAACGCGCCGACTTCGTCTCGCCCATTCTTCGTTTTACGTCTTCGGCGGTGAAGAGAGTTACGGTTACAGCGGCGCAGATTTCGTTCGCGACAAAGACGGCAACGCCGCGGTGATCATGTTTTGCGAAGTGGCCGCATACGCAAAATCACGCGGACAGACGATGGATGAATTGCTCGACGAAATCTTTGCAACATTCGGGTATTTTGCCGAGAAAAACGGTTCGCTTGTTTTCGAAGGAGCAGAAGGCGCAAGTAAAATTGCGCGCCTGATCGAGTCCTACCGCACCAATCCATTTATGGAAGCGCTCGGATCGAAGGTGATCAGTATCAGAAATTTCGAGACTGAAATGATCCGCGACGTCGAAGGCGATGCAGTACCCAAAGAGAGGATGTCGATCTTTGAGCTGGAAGACCGGACGCGAATTGCGGTGCGGCCCTCGGGCACAGAGCCAAAGATAAAGTATTATCTTTTCGGGCAGTGGCGGCCGGTGACCGGCAAGTTCGATTCTGCGGAACTCAAGCAAATCAAGGCACAAGTTGACGAAAAACTCGATCGCCTCTGGGATTGGCTGAGAAAAGACGCTGAGACGCGGCTGAAGTAATTGGAGCTTAAGTTCCAAGCTCCAACATCCGGAGAAATTCCAAACTCGAAACGCTATTGTCATCCTGCGCGGAGCGAAGGATCTCTGAATTTTTCTTTCCAGTTGCCCCAAATAAAATCAGAGATGTTTGAAAGCCTGGCCTCATGCTTCGCATTTCGTTGCAGCGCTTCCGCTCAACATGACAGGATGAGAAGCGGGCACGTGGTTTGGATGCTTGAAGGTTCTCTGGAGGTTGGAGGTTGAATTTTGGAGCTTGCGACTTGAGTTGCACGATCTGATGAAAAAATTAGAGGTAGCCTGGCCGTGGCTGGCAGCGATTTGCAGCGGGCTTCTCTGCACGGCTTGCTTTCCCCCGTTCAATCTGAGCTGGCTCTGCTGGATTGCGCTCACGCCACTTATGACCGCAATCTGGTTCTCCGGCGAAAAATCGCGCTATCGCTGGATTCGCAATCTGGCGCTCGGCTACGTCGCTGGATTGACTTTTTTTTGGACGGTTCTGTCGTGGCTCATCACCGTCACCGCCCTGGGCTGGTTCGTTCTCCAATTTTACATGGCGATTTATTTCGGGGTCTGGGCGTGGTTTTGTGGTTTGCTTCGGCCACGAGAAACACAGCCGGAAAAGACCGCGACGAAATGGGACCAGATGCTAAGCCAAGCGCGGCAGACCCCAGCTCTGCCGCGTTCCCCGTGGACGAGATCGACAAACAATCTTCTGCTCGGTTTCGTCGTAGCCGCGGCGTGGACGACCCACGAATGGTTGCGCGGCTGGGTGTTTTCCGGGTTTGGCTGGAACGGCCTCGGCGTGGCGCTGCACGATACCTGGCCACTTATTCAAATCGCAGAGTTCACCGGCGTCGCGGGTTTATCGTTCATGGTCGCGTTTGCCAATGTGATCTTGCTCGCAACGGTCCGCCGCTTGATCGTCGAGGCGCGCACCCACACAACGCGACCGCATTTCGACCTGACGCTCACAATGGCGGGCATCGTCGGGGTGCTGACCTTCGGCCTTCGCGCCACTCAGCTTTCGCCACCCACAAAACCGCTGCGCGTTGCTGCGGTGCAATCGAACGTTCCTCAACATCAAAAATTCGACCCGCAGTTCACGAGAGAAATTTTCGATCGGTTTCGGCGGCTGAGCGAAATCGCGCTTCGATCAGATCCGCCGCCTGATTTGTTGATTTGGCCGGAAAGCTCGATGCCAGGCCCGGTCCTTACCGATCAGGAGACTTCCCGATTTGTGATGGATCTCGCGGCATCAGCTGACAGCGACCTTCTGCTGGGAACGATCGACGCAGAAAACAGGGACGTTTACAACGCTGCGTTGCTGGTTTCCGATGGCGGCGAGCGAGTGCAGGTCTATCGGAAAGTTCATCTCGTGCCGTTTGGCGAATACGTTCCCGGTCGCAACTCGGTGCCGCTGCTTGCCCGAATCGTCGGGGACCAGGTGCCGGGCGATTTCATTGCGGGCAGGGATTACACAGTCTTCAGTCTGACCAACACCGATGTGCAGGTGGCACCGCTGGTCTGTTTCGAAGATACGATTGGCGAGCTTGTCAGACGATTTGTG
>DATBDI010000121.1:0-5608 GCA_036270025.1 Candidatus Udaeobacter sp.
AGGAATCGTCGTTTCTGTTCCTTCTTTGAAACGTGGAGAAAAAATTTTCGCACGACGACGCCATTTCTCGCCAAATACTGCTCGAAATTGCGGATGTCTTCGAAACGTTCTTCCCAAATCTTTTTGCCCACGAGTTTTGGAGGCATCTTTTGCTTTGCCAGGAATTCGGGATGGATCCGGACGACGAGCACCTCTTCATAATAACTACGATTAAAGATTCCAATCTGACCGCGATTCGGCAGGTGTTTCATGCAGCGCCAGAGGTAATCGTGATCCAGGTCCTCGGCCGAGGGCGATTTAAAAGAATTAACCTGGCAGCCCTGTGGATTTACCCCGGACATGACATGCTTAATGGCGCCGTCTTTGCCAGCCGCGTCCATTGCCTGAAAGATCAAGAGCACTGCCCACTTGTCCTGGGCGTATAGCTGGTCTTGCAACTCAGCCAGGGCTGTGACACCCATCGCCAGCACTTCCTTCGCTCTCGGTTTGTCTGCCTCTTTGGTGAATTCGAGCGTGTCGTCTGGATCGACGTCCTTGAGACGGAAATTCTTGCCTTTGCTGATACGGAATGACTGGGCTAGTTCACTTGCTGATTTGATGATCTCTTTTGTTTTCATTAGCTCGCAATGTTTGATGACGAGCAGTATCCAGGTTCGCGCCACGGGAGCCGCCAACGGACACAGCTCGACAAATGTCTGATCAACATCGTGCCAATCGTGCTCAGCAGATATTGGACTTTGGACTTATCCGACAAATTCGTGGGTGTTCAACATTTGTCGAGCCCGCGGTCTCGGCGATCTCGATTAGTGAGAACGATCGGCCTTTGCCGCCAATCGTTCAATAGGCACGTCCAGCCATTTCGCGGCTTCGTTGCGGTCCTGGAATATCCGGACGTGGATGGGGGAACCTTGAGTCAGCACGGCATGCAGGCGTGCGTAATGAATCACGGTAGAATCCCTCGCGAGAATGGCTGATTTAACCGGTGGACGTCCCGCGTAGGAAAGCCGTCGACACAGAGAAACCTGAATAACGTATCTGAAATTCAGCTCAACTTCGTCATGGCCCAGCGTATCGAAGAATCGATTGAAAGGCTCCTTCAACTTGGCTTCGAGCTCTTCAATAACAGACACAATTTTGTTAACAGCTTCTTCATTCATTGAGCCGTGCGGCCGGTAAATGAGCAGACGGATATCTTCGTGGAATTCGACGTCAGGTGGAAGTTTCATGGTTACTTAGGGATTCTGGTTATATCCATCGTGCGAGTGGCGCCAGCTAAATATGGGACTTTGGACTTATGCTCTATTTCGCTTGCCCTGGCTTTGCTCGTGGCTGTGAATCGAATCCGTGCAGCTTTTTACCGCCGTGCGTCAGACTAACATTCCATCACTATTTGAACTAACGATGCGCGCGCATTTCGTGACCGCGGAACGGCAGCCGCCTGGCTGGATGTGCCGGCAGGGATTTTGAAACTCGAAGAGAGACCGGCGCCTCCCCATTAGCCTCATTTCGATCAGGCAAATTCGAAAAGATCTGCGCAAGAAGGGGCTTGAGCGATTACTCGGGACTTAACAATTCCGGAGGCGAAACCTCTTTTTCCATCGTACGGTAGTCGGCGAAGGCAGGTATGGGACGAAAGTCTCATTGGAAATGCGGAGGCTTTCTGCTCTCATCAAAGTTCATTTTTCTGATCATCTTATGAAATTCCTGAAAATCCTCGCTTTCTCCATTGCCCTGTTCACGACCGTGCAGGCGGTGCAACAACCGTCGGCTCATACTAAAGGCACGCCGACCGGAAAGCCGACCGGGCAACTCAAGCCGGGCGAGTACTGGTGGAAGCCCCAGCTGTCGCCGAGCGGTCCGCTCATGGTGCTTGTGAGCGTCCCACAGCAGACCATGCATGTCTACCGCAACGGCATCCTCATTGGCCGTTCAACCGTGAGCACCGGCTCGAAAGGCAACGCCACGCCGGGCGGCGTCTTCAGCATCCTTGAGAAAAAGGAGGAGCACTACTCGAAGAAATACAACAACGCGCCAATGCCAAACATGCAGCGGCTTACCTGGACCGGTATCGCAATGCACTCGGGCAATCTGCCCGGTTATCCGGCCAGCCATGGTTGCATTCGCCTACCGTTCGATTTCTCTCAGTTGCTTTTCAATGAAACGTCAAAGGGCGGCACCGTCGTGGTAGGTGATGGCAACGTGCCAGTGCCGCATCTTGCATCGAATCCCGGACTGATGCTCGCGCCGAAGGATTTCACGCCTCAGATGCTGCGCCCGCTCGCGAAAAATGACTACGACTGGAACCCGGAGCGCAGCCCGAACGGACCGGTCACAATCGTGGTCAGCGCCGCCGACCACGCGGCTTACGTCTATCGCAATGGCAATCCCATCGGACGTGCCGCCGTGGAGATTGAGGGACGGGGGTCGCTCGGAGACCAGGTCTACTCTCTGCTCGAAGGAACGACCGACCGGCAAAGCTCGCTCGCTCCGGGCCGCGCCGCTCGTCGGTGGATGACCGTCACGAGCAGGGGCCGCAGCATTCCTGCCGAGAAGACTGCGGCGCGCCTCCGCCTCAACCCGGAGTTTGCGCAGAAGGTTTACGACACTATCGAACCGGGCACGACTGTCATCGTTACCGATCAACCGGTCGTGCGGAACCGCGGCAATGCCGCGATTCTCGAGGGCTAGCGGTTGCTATTCAGCTGGCGTCCCGCTTACATCTCAGATTGCCTCCCCGACCGAGATTTCCATTCCTTCCCGGGCAAGCACCGCGTTGGGGAACCGTTCCTGACACAATTTTTCGATGCGCTCGAGAAACTCGTCGTCGTGGTCGGGGTCGTGATGCGTGAGGGCCAGGCGCTTCACGCCGGCCATTTCCGCAAGTTGCATGGCTTGATCGAAGCTGCTGTGTCCCCATCCGCGTCGTTTCTGTAGTTCCTCCGCCGTGTATTGCGCGTCATGGACCAAGAAGTCCGCGCCGCGCGCCAACTCCACCAGCCGCGGATCGATTTGCTCGCCATGCTCGACATCCGTACAAACGACGAGCACTTTTCTGTTTCGCTCGATGCGGAAACTATACGCTCCGCCGGGATGGTTGTGCCTTTGGGCGGTGACAATGGTTGGCACCTTGCTGAAGGTGGTGAAGTGCCTGCTGGCATCAGCAATTTGCAGGAACTCGAAATTGGCACCCATGCGATCCAGTTGCACCGGGAAATATTCGGCCTGCATTTGGACTTCGAAAATCTGCCGCAGATCTGTCACTGTCTGGTCCTGGCCGAGCGTCAGAAGCGTGATTTTCTGCTTGGGATCATAAGCCGGGGCGAAGAACGGAAAGCCCTGGATGTGGTCCCAGTGAAAGTGCGTGAACGCGATAGGGATTTGTTCCTGCCTGCGGCCGATGGCGCGAAGGTCTCTGCCCAGGTTCCGCAGTCCCGTGCCCGCATCAATGATGACGATGCGGTTCATATCGGTGAACGTGATTTGCAGGCATGTTGTGTTGCCGCCGAATTGCTGAAAACCGGCATCGCAGATGGGAATGGATCCCCGCGTACCATAAAATTTGAGTTTCATAGAATCGTTTTCATGAAGGGTAAGTGCAGGCTCACGACTTAAGTATTCTGAGGTGGCAGCAGATAGAGCGCTGTGGCGAAAATCACGTAAACCATCAGGGCCAGCACGCCGACAAACCAGGCGGACCGCCCGGACGTGGTAACCAGCGACGCGGTGAGGGTCGCGAATAGAATCATGGCGACTGCTCCGGGCCACAAATTCAAATCCATCGGTGCAGGGCCGATGACATAGCTGAGCAGCACAAGGACCGGAGCAACGAAGAGCGCAATCTGCGCGGAGCTGCCGAGTGCAATACCGACGCTTAGGTCGAGACGATTTTTGCGCGCGGCGGAAAATGCAGCCGCCATTTCAGCAGCTGCGCCTACCAAAGCCACCACGATGAATCCTACAAACGCCGGACTCATCCCGAAAGCGGTCGCAGCGTACTGAACCGATCCGACAAACACTTCGCTCACCAATGCTACCAAAACGGTAACACCCCCAAGAATGGCAAGCGCGAGACCGATCGGCCACGCCGCTTCATGTTCTCCTGCCGCGCCAGCGAACAATTCGCGATGCGTGTTGAGCGAAAACCAGAGGCCGAGACCGTATGCGAGCAAAAGCAAAACTGAGAGTGCCAGGCTCAGCGTTTTGGTTAAATCTCCCGCGCCCAGCGACTCGTGTGAAGCAACCGCGGATGGGATCAGAAGCCCTATCGTGGCGAGAAAAAGCAAGCCGGCCTGAAATCGCGCCGCGATACGGTTGAATTCCTGAACGTGATAGCGCAAACCGCCAAGAAGAAAGGATGCGCCCAACATAAACAACGAATTCGTCACGATCGCGCCAGCGATTGATGCCTTCACCAGCATGTATTGTCCTGCCTGCAAAGCAGCGATCGCGATGACAAGCTCGGTTAGATTGCCAAGCGTTGCATTAAGCAGACCGCCTACCGAATCGCCCGTTTTCGCCGCGACTGATTCCGTCGCATGACTCAGCAGAACAGCCAACGGCAAAATCGCGAGCACGGAAAGAATGAAGTGTAGCGTGTGCGCTTCGTGGTTGAGTTTCTCCGCAGCCAGCGCAACGGGGACAAACACAAGCAGCCAAAGCAGCGGGTTCCGACGGATCTCCTGAAGGAGCAGCTTCATGGCACAAGCCCCAGTTTCCACAAAAACGGGCAATCTTGAATAAGACTAAAGTCCAATGACTGGCCTGAAACGAAGTCGGCTACTGATATCAATGACGGCAATTCGACTTCGGGAGCGCTAATCGCGCCCAATTTTTTAATTGATAGCCCGCATGAGCACGATTCCCGATTCCGGACCGACGGCCGACGACGCCTTGCAACGCTTGAAAGCGGGGAACGCGCGGTTTGTCGCCGGCACGGCGAGATTTCCGACGGTGCAAAAGGAGATCCTGGCTGATCTCGCCAAGGGGCAGCATCCCTACGCCACGATCCTAAGTTGCAGTGATTCGCGCGTGCCACCCGAGCTGATCTTCGACGCCGGATTCGGCGAGCTGTTCATCATCCGCGTCGCGGGAAATGTGCTCTCGCCGGAAATCGCGGGCAGCCTGCAATATGCGGGCCGTCATTTGCACACGCCGCTCTTCGTCGTTCTCGGCCACACGAATTGCGGCGCTGTAGCGGCAGCGATCAAGATGAAACTGCACGGCACACGGCAGCATTCGCGGATTCAGCTTCTCGTTGAATGCATCCTGCCCGGATTGGAGAATCTCGATCCCCAACTCACCCCCGAGGCAATGGCTGCGCAAGCCGCGGAGGCCAATGTGCGCTGGACCATGCGGCAGATCCTCGAAACGCCGGAAGGCCGGGAACGCCAGGTCGAAGGGCGGGTGAAGCTCGTCGGCGCGATCGACGAAATCGAAACGGGCCTCGTGCGATTTCTCGAATGAGGGCCGAGCGATGCCCGCGCTCGCGGAGCCAAACTTCGAGCGCAACCGATTCGCTGTAGCGGCTCAGTACCTGCCGCCCCAGCGGTATTGCCACGCGATGCCGAAGGCTTGGAAGTCATGCTCGCGACGAGTGTTGTAGCCGCTG
>DATBDI010000122.1:0-2136 GCA_036270025.1 Candidatus Udaeobacter sp.
TTTGGATTTGATTGCATCCTCGTGTTGACCGGCGCCGAGTCGGAGCAAGCATCGGGAAATTTGCTGCTCGATCAATTGTTCGGAGCTGAAATCGTATACGTGCCCGATCGCAAGGACCGCGACAGAATCCTTCAAGAGACATTCGATCGAGCGACAAATGACGGTAAGAAGCCTTGCCTTATTCCGTACGGCGGTTCGAACGCGACAGGTGCGTTGGGATACGCGTTCGCGATGAAAGAGTTGATCGATCAGAACGTCGGCGCTGATTGGATCGCCTTTGCAACATCGTCTGGTGGAACACAGGCTGGTCTACTGGTCGGTCAGCAAATTTTTGGATTCAACGGCAGAATTCTTGGAATCAGTGTTGATGAATCTGAAGATTGGTTGAAGAGCGAAGTGTCGAAATTAGCTTCCGCGACCAGCGAGAAATTTGGCCAGCGAATCGAGTTCACACCCGCGGACGTTCTAGTGAATGCCGATTATTGCCACGCAGGTTATGGCGTCGTGACAGAAGCTGAGCGCGAGGCCATCCAGCTGTTTGCAACGCTCGAGGGCCTCTTGTTGGACCCAGTCTACACGGGACGCGCTGCAGCGGGATTGATCCATCTGATCGGCGAAGGATTTTTCAAGAAAAACGAAACGGTTCTGTTTCTGCACACCGGCGGTCAACCGGCGCTATTCGCGGCTGAGTATGCACAGAGAGTGCAATAGGAAAACTCAGCTGCGAGACTTGAAAGCTCATTTACAGGCAAAATAACGAGTCGTAGTCCGCGGGCGTACCTCGAAAGGGGCACGTACAATTCCCGCTTAAGTTGTTTGGCCGTGCGAGAGGCGCCTAACCGACGATAACGGTCGCGAGGTTAGAAGTGGCGCTACTCATGGCGTCTCGGCTAAACAGAAGCAGCAAGTATAATTCATTTAAGAAACAAAACACATCATGCCATACGTAACTGCAGGAGAAGAAAACGGAGCGAACATCGATATCTATTACAAAGATTGGGGCAGCGGGCAGCCGATCGTATTCAGTCATGGCTGGCCGTTAAGCGCGGATGATTGGGATACGCAGATGCTTTTCTTCCTTTCCAAAGGTTATCGGGTCATCGCGCACGACCGGCGCGGGCACGGCCGTTCGACCCAGGTAGCCGACGGCCACGACCTCGACCATTATGCCGACGACCTGAAGGCCGTCACCGACCATCTCAACCTGAACGATCCAATTCACGTCGGCCATTCGACCGGCGGCGGCGAGGTGGTGCGTTATCTTGCCCGGCATGGCGATAAGAACGTGGCGAAGGCGGCGATCATCAGTGCCGTGCCGCCGCTGATGGTGAAGACCCCGGCCAATCCGCTAGGCCTGCCCAAATCGGTGTTCGACGATCTCCAGGCTCAGCTCTTCGCGAACCGCGCCAAATTCTATTACGACTTGCCAGCCGGCCCGTTCTACGGCTTCAACCGTCCCGGCGTGAAGACGATCGAGCCGGTCGTTTGGAACTGGTGGCGCCAGGGTATGATGGGCGGTGCCAAGGCGCATTATGACGGCATCGTCGCCTTCTCGCAGACCGACTTCACCGAGGACCTGAAGAAGATCACCGTGCCGGTGCTGGTGATGCATAGCGAGGACGACCAGATCGTGCCCTATCAAGCCGCCGGTCCGCTCTCAGCCAAGCTCCTCAAGAACGGCACGCTGAAGACGTACAAGGATTACCCGCACGGCATGCCCACGACGCACGCCGACGTCATCAACGCCGACCTGCTCGCGTTCATCAAAGGCTAACCTTATGAACCGATCGCAAGCATGAAGCCGCCATCATCAAATTTCTCAAACACAAACAAATGAAGGGAACACAAATGAAAAACGGAAAACTAAACGGAAAAGTTGCGGTGATAACGGGAGCGTCGAAGGGAATCGGTGCGGGCATCGCGAAAGATTTCGCGGCGGAAGGAGCCTCTGTGATTGTTAACTACGCGTCTGCAAAGCAAGACGCAGATCGCGTTGTCGACGAGATCAGTAAGCGCGGCGGAAAAGCAATCGCCATTCAAGGCAATGTTGCGAAGAAGACAGACGTTGAGCGGTTATTCGCTGAAGCAGAGAAGGCCTTCGGCAAAATTGATATCCTGGTCAACAACGCGGGCGTC
>DATBDI010000123.1:0-7406 GCA_036270025.1 Candidatus Udaeobacter sp.
ATCCGTGCTTCGCACGAAGGAAGCTCCAACAGTCAAGACGCAAGCTCCAGAGAAATTCGGCCTCAAACTTCCGTTTTGCCCAAGCCGTCGCTCCTCGTTTTGACGTTCTATTGCAAATCGAGTCGCTACAAATATCTCGCAAGGGGCGAACCTTCTGGTCAACGACGATGGTTCTCTTTCGCCTTTGTGCTGCCCGGAGCGGATGAGCGAACAGCGTGGAGCGTGGATGCATGGCTAAAGATGGGTCCGTTTGATCTAATTGGTGAGTTTCTTGAGGAAAGGGTTGACCCTCGCACGGTCAACGGAGTGCCTCCGGGGTTCTCGAGGTTCACTACGGACGGCTTCTATGTTACCGGAGCGTATTTCCTGGTCCCAAAGAAACGTCAACTAGCCGCCCGCTGGGAACATCTCAATCCGGGGCAAAAGTAATGACGGTATCTCGTCAATTACCGCCGGCCTTAATTACTACATTCACGGTGACGACCTCAAGCTGATGGTGAATTACATCCATACCTGGTCCGATTTTCGCGAAGCTAATCCTGAATTCGGCGACGACCAGTTTGATGAAGTTATCGGGCGGATGCAGCTGATGTTCCAGGCAAGTCAGCGCAAGGTCGGCGGCTTTTAGTCGCGCGGCCGGAAAACACCCAAGAGGGGAGCAATTTTGCAAACATTTCCCGGACGCAGTTAGCACCGACTCGATGCGGTCCAAATTCTTATTCGCCACATGGGCGCGTTCTTCTTAAATTTACTGGCACACGAGGAACTGCATATGTTCTCGATTCAAAAACTCATCGGGAGAGACGGAAAGTTTTACGATTTGCTGGAAGCGAGCGCGCAGCAGGCCGACAGCAGCGTTCATCATCTGGTGGCGCTACTGGAAAAACTTCAGCAAAATGAGACGCCGGAGCACCTCGAAGAGTTTGCGCATAGCCGGCGCGAGGATAAACGCATCACCCAGGAATTGACCGAGCAACTCTCAAAAACATTCGTGACGCCGCTGGAGCGCGAGGACATTCAGGAACTGGCAGCTGCGCTTTATAAGATCCCGAAGACTGTCGAAAAAATCGGTGAACGGATTTTGATCTGCCCGGAGGATTTGCGGGGGCACAGTTTTCAGAAGCAGGTTGAGCTACTTGATCAAGCAGCGGAGACGGTACTGTCGATGGTGAAACAGTTACGTAAGGGCATGGATGCCCGGACCGCACGCGAAATGAACGCCAAACTTCAAACCATCGAAGGCGACGCGGATAATCTCGAACTCGATCGGCTGCGCGACCTTTTTAAGGGCAAATACGAACCGAAACAAATACTCTTCCTGTACGATCTTTATGGTTTATTGGAGAAAGTAATCGACCGCTGCCGCGATGCCGGAAACATCGTTCTGCAGGTGGCGCTGAAATACTCGTAACAAGCATCGCGTGCTCACGTTAATTTGCGTCGTCTTAGCGGCGATAATTTTCGAATACAGTAATGGCTTTCACGACGCCGCAAATGCGATTGCGACCGTAGTCTCGACGCGAGTCTTAACGCCACGGAAAGCGATCGCGATGGCTGCGTTTTTCAATCTCACCGGCGCATTGTTCGGCGGCGCGGTCGCCGCCACGATCGGCAAAGGACTGGTGGACACGGAGATCGTCACGATGACAACGGTGCTCTGCGCTGTGATCGCTGCATTTGCATGGAACATCACCACGTGGTGGTTCGGTTTGCCGTCCAGCTCAAGTCACGCGCTGATCGGCGGGCTTTGCGGGGCAGCATTGGCTGCTGCGCACGGCAATTGGTCGGTCATAAAATGGAATGAAGGTGTCTGGCCGAAGGTTGTCATACCCATGATCACCTCGCCATTCGCCGGATTTATTTTCGGCGCGCTACTCATGTTTGTACTTTTTATCGCGTTGCACCGTTTTACGCCGCATTCCATCCATTCGGTGTTTGGCAAACTGCAAATTTTCAGCGCAGCCTGGATGGCACACAGCCACGGCACTAACGATGCTCAAAAAACCATGGGCATTATTACACTGGCGCTGTTTAGCGGCACCAAAGCCGGGACTTTTGATCGTGTGCCGCCGTGGTTAGATTTTCTCAAAACGCCGGTCTTCGTGTTGCCCAAATGGGTGATCGGTCTTTGCGCGATAACGATGGCGGTGGGAACAGCGGCTGGCGGCTGGCGAATTATTCGCACGCTGGGCCATCGTATGGTGAAATTGCAGCCAGTGCACGGCTTCGCCGCCGAAACAATAGCCGCGTTGATCATTCAAGGCGCGAGTTACTACGGCATTCCACTTTCCACGACTCACGTGATTTCCACGTCGATTATGGGCGTCGGCGCCGTGAAACGTTTCAGCGGAATGCGCTGGACAGTCGTCGAACGAATTATTTGGGCGTGGCTTTTTACTCTTCCAGCGAGCGGCCTAATTGGCTACGTGCTCGGACGCACCGTCGGAGCATTTTAATGTATTTCGAGTTGTAGAAAGTTTGAATCGGGAACACGGGATTTCGACACAAAAACGTAACAGTAATTGTTTTGCCGGCGTGCCGCGTGACTTCTACGTTTGGCCCCGATTCCGAATGCAGACGCTTACCTTAGGTCGAGGCAGGGATCAGCTACCGCGTTACATCTCGCAAGAGCGTTTCTCATTCGGCAAAGATTCAAAGGCGTTTGAGCTGAAGCGCCATCGCACGGCGTGGATCTCCGACACGCACCTCGGTACGCGCGGCTGTAATGCCACGGCGTTGCTGAATTTTTTGCGTGAGAACGAATTCGACACGCTCTATGTCGTGGGCGATCTCATCGACATCTGGTCGTTGCGCCGCGCGCGGTACTGGCCGCAACTGCACAACGACGTTATTCAAAAACTCCTTCGCAAAGCGCGCAAGGGCACCCGCGTTGTTTACATTCCGGGGAACCACGACGAGTTGGTCACGGATTTCTGCGGCACGTACGGAAACATCGAAATTCACCCGAGAGCAATTCATACCACCGCCACGGGCGAACGGATTCTGATCATCCATGGCCATGAACTGGATGTGGTGGTCTCCGGCAGCGGCCGGATGAAGTGGCTCGCGTTCGCCGGCGACGTTAGTTATCAATTTTTGCTCTCGCTGAACCCGCTGATCAATTTCGTGCGCCGGCGATTCGGGCTTGGTTACTGGTCGCTGAGCGCCTATGCGAAGCAGCGGGTGAAAGACGCGGTGAGCTTCATCGGCAAATTCGAAGCAGCCGTGGCGCATTATGCCGAGCGCTACAACGTTGACGCTGTGCTCTGCGGCCACATTCACAGCGCCGCGATCCGGGAGTTCGGCAACGTGATGTATTACAATTGCGGCGACTGGGTGGAGAGTTGTACGGCACTCGTTGAAGGTGAAGACGGAATGCTTTCCCTGGTTAATTACGATCCGTTTCCAGCGACGCGGGCCTCTGAAACACCTTCCACTTCGCTGACCGTTGGTGTTGCCGGATCGTAACGCGCATTTGACAATTCGTAACGCGACCAGGAACGGCCTGCGATTACGGTCAAAACATGCGCGTAATCAGAATTCAACGGACTGTTTCGAGAGCAAAACGAACGACACAGGGACGATTCATTCTTCAGTTTGCCCGGCATTTCTTTGCCACCGAGAATCACCTGCATTCTGCGATTGAAGCATTGGTGTTCGGCGCGCTGCTGGCGCTTTGCGCCTGGCCGATCATTCTGGCGGCAGGGGCAATCCACCGGCTTCTATAAACGAAGAAAAAAGCATTTGCGCGTTCAAGCGGGGCCTGCTAATATTTAACCAGATGGTTAACTATTCAGCACGCTCCCTTGACCGCACTTTCGCCGCTCTGGCCGATCCAACCCGGCGCCACATCCTTGCTCATCTGGCGCGCGGCGACCGGCGTGTGACGGACCTCGCTCGGCCGCACGCGATGTCCTTACCCGCGGTTTCGAAACATCTTCGCGTCCTGGAGAACGCCGGATTGCTGCGGCGACGCCGCTATGGCCGCGTGCACGAAATGCAGCTCGACGCCAAACCGCTGAAGCAGGCTGCCCAGTGGGTCGAGGAATATCGAAAATTCTGGGAAGCCTCACTGGATCGACTGGCCGCATATCTGGAGAAAACAAACCCGCCGCCGGCCAAGAAAGGAAAACACTGATCGATGTGCCCGATCTGCATCGCGAATCTGGCGGCATTGGGGCGGCGGGCGCGAGCTCCACTGGCGGCCTCACAGCATTCGCCCTTGCCAAAGTTTGAAGAAAAAAACAAACCAACAAGAACAACCAAAATGAAAACTGCAGAAACTACGAAACAGAGTGCGGCAGAAGCGATCATCCTTGAGCGGGTTCTCAACGCGCCGGTCGCGCGCGTTTGGCAGGCGCTGACGAACGTCGAGCAAATGCGGCAATGGTATTTCGACTTGAAGGAATTTAAGCCGCAGGTCGGGTTTAAATTCGACTTCATCGTGGAGCACGAAGGCAACAGCTACCATCACCTTTGTCGTGTCACTGATGTGATTCCGGAAAAGAAGATTGCCTACACCTGGCGGTACAAAGGCGAGCCCGGCGATTCGTTGGTGACATTTGAGCTGTCACCTGAGGGTGAAAAGACACGGCTCAAACTGACGCACACCGGCATCGAGACATTCCCGCAGACCCCTGCGTATGCGCGGAAGAACTTTGAGGCTGGCTGGAACACCATCATCGATTCCGAACTCAGGCAATTCGTTGAGAAGCCGGAGAACGGAAAGTCGTGACAGCCAGCGCAGCAGGCAAAACCTCACTGGAGATCAAACGCTTCATCAACGCGCGTTTGGAAAAATTCGTCAGCACGTGATTGTTGATGTAAACACCAAGGATGAACACCGAAGAAGTAGCTAAGAAAGTGATGGAGCTAACGCGAAAGCAGGCATGGTATGAGGCTCTCGACCTTTACGACGATAACGTTGTTAGCGTGGAGGCTTACAGCATGGGCGGCGGTTCGCCGGAAACGCGCGGGAAAGAAGGTGTCCGCGGCAAAGTCGATTGGTGGGTCAACGCCATGGAGGTGCACAGCTTCGATGCGCAAGGTCCGTTCGTTGCGCACGATCGGTTTGTCGTTCAATACGACGCTGATGTTAGCGACAAAAAAACGAAAGAGCGCAGGAAAATGTCGGAAGTCGGCGTTTACACGGTGAAAAACGGCAAAATCGTTCGCGAAGAATTTCTACCGAGCGTTGGCGCCTGAGCTCAAGCGCGCTGGCGGTTGGATCGAAACAACAGCCGTGACCGCGCTCGCTGCGGCGAGCGCGGCTCCGATCGCCATCACCCAGCGGAATCCAGACACAAAAGATTCGTCGATTGCGCGACGGATTAGTTGTTGTGTTCCCGGGTCAACATCCCGCGGAATGTCGATGGCCGCGAGCTTCGTCGATTGAGTTTGCACTGAATGTGTCGCTGAAGCCGGCAAGTTTGCGGCGATCAGTCTGCGATCCAGGCTGGCTTTGAACACATGGAGCATTACCACTCCAAGAACTGCGATCGCCAGCAGGCTCGCCGTGCGCGCGACGGCGTTATTGACTCCCGACGCAATCCCGGCGCGGTTTTGCGCGATCGAGTTCATCACCGTCGTCGTGAGCGGCGCCACCGTAATCGCCATGCCTAAGCCGAGAACAACCACCGCTGGGAAAAAGGTTGTCCAGTAACTACTGCCATTTCCCGGCAGCAGGAAGACTAGATAACCGAGTGCCGCGATTATTGGACCCGCAATCAGCGGAAGCTTTGCGCCGTAACGGGCAACAAGCCCGCCAGACCAACGCGAGAGCAAAGACATAATGAGTATGAATGGCAACAGCGCTGCGCCGGCTGCAGTCGGTGAGTACCGCTGAACCTGAATCAGATTCAAGGGCAGGAAAAAGAGTGTTCCGCCAAGCGCAGCATAAAGCAGAAACGTTAAGACATTTGTTCCGGCAAATGTTCGCGAACGAAATAGCTTGAGCGGCAACATTGGGGACGAAAGGCGTGACTCGACAAACACAAACAGAATCAAAATCGCGATCGCAATCATGAGAACGACGATGACCGACCGGTCGTTAAAACCGACTTGCGACGAATTGATGAGTCCGTAGACGAGCGCGCCCAAACCGGCCGCTGCCAAAATCGCGCCGAGCCAATCGACGCGCGAGCTTTCGCGGTCGGAGTTTTCCGGAATGTGGCGGAGCGAGATCAATATCACGATAACCGCGATCGGAACATTGATGAAGAACACAGCGCGCCAGGAAACGTGTTCGATCAGCCAGCCGCCGAGGACCGGCCCGATCGCCGTGGTGATGGCGCTGAAGCCCGACCACACGCCGATTGCGCGTCCGCGTTCCTGCTCGGAAAAAGAATTGCTGATGATCGCAAGGCTGCCTGGAACGAGGAGTGCCGCGCCCAACCCCTGAAACGCCCGAGCCACAATCAATTGACGAATAGTTCCGGCGAATCCGCACGCGCCTGATGCGACGGCGAAAATCAGAACGCCCAGCAGGAAAATGCCGCGCCGCCCGTAATGATCGCCTAACGAGCCGCCAACGAGCAATAACGCCGACAGCAAAAGCGCGTAAGCCTCGACGACCCATTGCACATCCAGCGCGGTAGCGTTGAGATTCGTTTGCAGCGCAGGCAACGCCACGTTCACGACCGTTCCATCGATGAACGCCATGCTCGAAGCGAGAATGGTTGCGGCGAGAATCCAACGACCGCGCCCTTTCGAACATGGCGCGGTTTCCCGTCCGGATCGAATTATGTTCTCGTCGCAAGGTTCTTGGAGAACTGCCCACATACCGGTGGTGAGCCTTCGATCAGTCAGTCGCGCGCTCGGTTTTTGCGAGCGTGCGTTCGATCCGGGGATCGGGGATCAGCCAGATAATTGCGACAAGGACGTAGAGTGCGCACGACAGCCATGGGTTAATGAATGCAAACGGGATCGCAAGCGCGTTAAGGAGGATGGAGATCTTAGCTTTGATGTCTTTGCCGACAGCGGCAGCGAGCGTGGAATGTTTCCCTTCGCGCTTGATCAACGATCCCTCCAGAATCGTGTATGCGCATGCTGCGCAAAGGAGAACAATTCCGTAAAGCGCAACCGGCCAGGTGGCAAAATTGTTTTCGCCCATCCAGCCGGTGACGAACGGGATCAGAGAAAGCCAGAAGAGTAGATGCAAATTGGCCCAGAGACTTGGGCCATGAATCTTTGTGACGGCATGGAACATGTGGTGGTGGTTGTTCCAATAAATGCCGAGGTACACAAAGCTAAGGACGTAGCTCAAGAACACCGGCAGCACCGGACGGAGGACGGCGACATCGCTCCCGTGCGGTACTTTCATCTCCAAGACCATAATCGTGATGATCACCGCGAACACGCCGTCGCTGAAAGCTTCAAGCCGCGCGGTTTTCACCTTCAAACCAGCC
>DATBDI010000124.1:0-1886 GCA_036270025.1 Candidatus Udaeobacter sp.
CGTTAGGCCAGGAGCGGCCTATTATTATCGCGCCCACGTTGCTTCCAACCTGGCGAACCTGCGCCGGCGCAGGCGGCGATAAGCAGGAAGCAAAAAGAACATGGAACAGTAAGCCCAACCGCACCATGAGATCTGGTCGCCAGGCAAAGTCAGCGCCAGGATGCACGAGACCAGGCCTACGCTGGCAGGAATGCACCAGCCCACGATCGCGCCGCGAGTCATGAATTGTTCCGCGTTGTTCAATCGCAAAGGCGCGCGCAATTGCCATGCATGCCAGTAAAGGAGCGCGATCTCGAGCGCGATGGCGGCGAAGCCCATGCCGTAAAGCGCGAAAACAGCGCGACCTTTTGCAACGGAATGAACGCTGATCGATTGCCCCAGGCGGCCATCGCTCAAGGCGTAAAACATTCCGCCGAAAATGATTTTCAGGGGATAAACATAGATCAGCATGGTGAAAATCATCGCCCAGCTAATGAGAATGGAGACGCTGTCTTCCAATCCGAACCGCCGGCTCCAGAGCCAATGACCGCGCCAGAAAATCGCCATGACCGCGATGGAGGCAGCGAACGCCGGCACGTTGTTGAAGGCGCGCAGTGTGGTATCCAGATCATCCGGCACTTGTTGTCCGGCAATCACGAGCAGGCTGACCGCGAACGCGAAGGTTGCATCGACGAACGACTCGAGGCGCGTCATCTCCAGACCGCGCAGACGAAACCCGCCGCGGCGCGGCAAGGCATCGAGATCCTTCGGCATCGCCGTCGAGATCTCTTCGTCGCTCTCAGTCATTTATGCCTAACGCGAATGGAGCGAGCTGGGAATGGAGCCGCTGGGAAGCGAGCGACATAGATGGGCGGACCCGTGAGGGTGAGCCTTCTGGGACGAAGGCGAATCAAGTCGCGACATAGACGGGAATGGAGCGGCTTGGGAAGCCCCGACATAGACGGGAAGGCCCACAGGCTGAGGAAGCGGGAGCGAACGAATCAAAGCCCGAGAGGACGAACACCGCGAGCTGGGAAGCCGCGGGGTAGACGGAAAAGCCGCGAGGGTAGCGGTTCTCGAGCGGGAGCGAAAGAACCAATGAGCTGGGAAGATCATGAGTCAAAGAAATGACAATCACGCTCAGTCGACAAGGAGTTCGCCGCCCCAGTCGGCTGGGTCGGAATCGAAAATCGTCTCCGAGAGCGTCCACGGATGTCCAAATGGGTCGAGGAACGATTCCAGTGCGCGTTTAACGACCCGGGCACTGACTGGGACCAGGCCAGTGTTGCTGTCAGAAGAAATGTCGATACCGCCAGGCCGATCGCCGGCGTTAAAATCGCCTGGACAGCTACGAAAGCTGCGCGCTCCTCGCGCTCCTGGCGAGCGCGCCGCATCTCGATCAATCCAAAAACGACAGTCGAAAGATCCACCGGAGCAATTTGCTCAGGTGCGCCCTTCGATGCCATGCAAATTTGAGCTGACGCGCAAAGTCATTCAGTCTTGTTTGCCTAGACGAGCGCACGTTTTAGACGATTGTGCATCGCTTAGCATCTCACCTCATTATGACCGGCTTCTTCGACGAATTGAAGCGGCGCAAGGTCTACCGGGTGGCCCTTGCTTATGCGGTTGCGAGCTGGGCGCTCGCCCAGGGTCTGGCGCAGGTCCTTCCAGTTTTCGACATCCCCAATTCCGTCGTTCGAGTGGTTATCGCGCTGATGCTGGTCGGGTTTCCGGTCGCGCTCACTCTGGCCTGGGTCTTCGACATAACGCCGCAAGGTATTCGCGCAACGCCGCCGCCGAGCGTACCCACACGCCGGCGTCGCCGTAATTTGGTAATACTGATTGCAACCGGCGTCCTTATCTCCGGCGCAGCGGGTTTTTTCGTTTTGCCACGAGTGGCTGCACGC
>DATBDI010000125.1:0-2532 GCA_036270025.1 Candidatus Udaeobacter sp.
CCTTGCTGTTGTGCGACGGTTTTCAGAAAATCTCGCCGGCGCGAGTCATTGCCAAAAAGACGTGTGGCGGCCGTTTCCAGTCGTCTATTCGACAACTGCGCCGGCAGCGTTGCGTATTCTCTCCAGAGCCGTGTGCTCGCCCCAATCGAAGCCTGTGGGTCGTGGGCCAGCCAAAATGGAAAGAGCACGTTCGCGAGCAGATCGGCGACCCGCGATTGGCCGATCAACGCCATTTTCTTGGATGATGCAGCGGCTGTGAGTGTGTAATGAAAATTCCAAAACGGGTGCTCGAGCGCTTCAAAAAAATCATTCGCTGCAGCGACACTGCTCTTTCCAGACGCGCGCTGAAGCCTGGACCAGTCGCGCGCCAGGACTGCCAGCGCGGCCAGCCGGCGCTGCGGGTGATTTACCGGTCGCGTGCTGCTCAGCCGCCATGTGTTGCCCGGCAAAATCAACCTTTGCAGTCCATCGCGATGCGGCCACCAACCGTCCCACAGCTGCCGCACATGTTCGCGCGCCGTCTTTTTGTAGACATCGAGATCCGGCGTCGTCAGGAAACCGGCGCCACCGAAGAGCAACGCTTCAGACTGCCGGAGGTGTTCACGCAGGAACCGGAGCGGGAATCGCTGTGCCAGCAGCGTGAACGCGAGCTTGTTTTCCTTGTAGCCGAGCGCGCCGGCAATCTCCTGAAAAAGCGCCTCATCGCGTCCGTGCGCGTCGATCTTGCTTCTAATCCGATTCGCTTTTCGTCCTAAACGGAACTGCGCGGCGGCGTTCAGAACGCTGCAGACTTGTTCTCGCGGTAAACCCTTGAGCGGAGCCTGACACCTTCCGGGCCGCGCCAGCGGAACATTTGCAGTGAACGCTTCCGGCAAAATCGCGGGATCGATGCACACCTGCGGCACATTGCGATTCGATCGTGTGCGGGTGAAAAATTCCCGATTACTTCTTTCGACAAACACGTGAAGCACGGTTGGCTCGAATGCCGGATTGAATGCGTGACCGTGTGTTTCCCAGCTGCGATCGAGCAGATCGATCTCAATGCAGCCGCGAACAGGCTCGCTGCCGTTTGTTCGAATCGAGGCGTCGCGAAAATCCGGTCCGGCTTCGCGGTTCCAAGTTCCAAATTGGCTGACGTCGATCTCGTCACCGGCGGTGCTGATGAAGTGATCGCCGAAATCGCCGGCAAACCACCGCGCTTGCAGCTCCAGCTCCGATGGGATTCGCGGCGAGACGAACAGCGCGCGTTCCTGAACGCGAGTGGTGTCGCGCATTTCTACGTAGCGCTCCACCAGAGATCTCACGGGCAGATTATGAGAAGAGGGTTCACAAATGTCACGCGTGGCTTTGGAGTGCGCGGACATGTCCGCGCTTTGAAAGCGGCGACATTGTCGCCGCACTCCACAGCCGAAAATGACGTACGCTACCCAAGCGGGCTCGCAGATTCCGCTGGGATTTGTTCTTGCAGCGCTGATTCGCGTTCCCGCAAATACTGCACAATCTGCTCCACTAAAGCCGCATCCGATCGCGGAAAAATGAATGAATACTTTGGACCTCTCCCATTGGCGGGAGAGATAACGAGGTTCTCGGAAAGAAAATTTGGTTCATGATTTATCACGAACCCCTCCAGGTCGATCGTTCGTGCGTACGGGCGACGGCCTTTGCGCGCTACGAAAATGAGTTTGCGCGGTTCTTCATTGCTGGCGACTAACACTCCGAAAAGATTTGATGGAATTCGCCGGCCACGTCCGCTGACGCAGTTCACCGCCCATGCAATCGTTGCCCCGAGGACATTTTCGTGTGTAAAAATTGGTGCAAGCTTCGCTGGAATGGTGATCGGCAGCGTCGCCGTTCTTTTAGAGTAAGCCGGCAGATTGATTTTTTTCCACGCGAGCCACGTTTTCGTTTTCATCGCCCGCAAAATTTTTGGCGCGAAATAAAAAAACGCGCCGATGCCGACCAGGAAAACGATAAGCGCAACGAGGGGATTCGCATGTATGAGAGCGAGTCCGCCCAAGACCGCGGCGTCTTCCCCAAGACTTAGTCCGACGTTAGAAAATGGTTCAGGTGACGCGTTAGTGGTGAGACGCGTTGCTGCCTTTGCAGTGTGGGCAATGAGGCTGGTGCCGCCGGCGAGCAGCGCCACGACCACTGTGTACGCGGGGCCCGGATGGCCGAGTACTTGGATCGCCAAAAGCGCGCCGCCGATCGGACGAATGACCGTGTGCACGGCGTCCCAGATGGAATCGACCCATGGAATTTTGTCGGCAAAGAATTGGAGCAGATACAGAATGCCCGAGATGGTGATCACGAGCGGATGTCCAAGGATCTCGAGCGACTGATATTGCGGCGCCAGCGTGATCCAATGGAAATGAATGGCCAGACCGGTCGCGAAGACGGTCAGGTAAAGGTTCACGCCGGCAAGGGCCGCCAGTCCGAGTGCGACAGCCAGGAGGTCAAGCTTCTCCACGGCAAAAGTATCGGCGTACGCCAAGGTAGCGCAAGCCTCCGGCTTGCAATCTGGACCGGACA
>DATBDI010000126.1:0-1555 GCA_036270025.1 Candidatus Udaeobacter sp.
GCGCGGAGCGGTCGGTGATCACTGACACGTTTGCTGGCCGGGTTCACATAGAGTGGGAGGCGGGCGAGCGGGCAGCGATGACCCCGCTTGGCCAGCTTCCGTTTTTCATTGAGTATCTGAAGCAAGGCGGGTTGTTCGACGGCTGGGTTGCCGGGTGCCCGCTTTCTCTGACGAGCCCGAACGCGCCGTCGAAGCGGGACATACTGGGGACAGTGATGTTGTCGGTGCTGGCCGGGCATCGGCGCTACGCCCACATCACGACGCTGCGCTGCGACCCGGTCAATCCACCACTGCTCGGGATGAACAAGGTGGTGAGCGAGGACGCGGTGCGTCGGGCACTGAGCAAGATCGCGGCGGAAGCCGGGCGGGCGTGGCTGCAGGAGCAGCTCGACTATTGCACTCGGCCGCTGTTGCGCGAACCCTGGATTCTTGATGTCGACACGACGGTGAAACCGCTCTACGGCCATCAGGAAGGAGCGGTGGTCGGCTACAACCCGAAGAAGCCGGGGCGGCCCTCGCATACTTATCACAGCTACATGTTGGCCAATTTGCGGCTGGTGTTGGAGGTCGAGGTTCAATCGGGCAACCAGCATGCGGCGAAGCATTCGGCGCCGGGGCTGTGGACGCTCTTGGATCGGCTGGGGCCGCAATGCGCGCCTTGGCTGCTGCGCGGCGATCGGGACTGGGGCAACGAGGGTGTGATCAGCGAGGCGGAACGCCGCGGCCAGGCCTATCTGTTCAAGCTGCGCCTGACCAAGCGGGTGAAACGGGTGCTCGAGCGGGCGATGCGGGATGACGATTGGCGTGATGCCGGGGCCGGCTGGCAAGGCAAGCATGGCGAGGTCCGCCTGATGGGCTGGAGCCGGCAACGGCGCGTGGTCCTGCTCCGCCGCCGTCTGGCCGGGGTGATGATCACCCAGCGGGGGGCGGATGGGCAACTGGCCCTGGGCTTTGTCGAGATCGACGAGGAGCGCCAGGAAGCCTGGGAATATGCGGTTCTGGTGACCTCATTAGAGGCCGAGGTTGTGACGATCGGGCAGCTCTACCGGGACCGGGGAGATTGTGAGAACAGCTTCGACGAGTTGAAGAACCACTGGGGCTGGGGCGGATTTACGACCCACGACTTGACGCGCTGCCGGATCATGGCACGCATTGTCGCCCTCGTCTTCAACTGGTGGAACCTGTTCGTGCGTCTGGCCGATCCTGACCATCACCGCGAAGCGATCACCAGTCGCCCACTGCTGCTGCAAGCGATTGGTCGACAGACCAACCATGCCGGACGCGCCACTGTGACGATCAGCAGCGCTCACGGTGAGCGAGACCGGGCGCGCCGGGCGCTCACCCGTATCGCCGCCTTCTTTGCCACCCTGCGCGAAACTGCGGAGCAGTTGACCGATCTCGATCGATGGTACCGCATCCTCAGTCATGCCCTCGTCAAGTATCTCAAAGGCCGCCAACTCGACCCGCCTCGACGCCTACAGGCGGCCTGACCCTGCACGCAAAAGTCGAACTGATATCCTCCCAAGGCCAGCTTTTCGGCTCCAACTGCCGGAAT
>DATBDI010000127.1:0-4789 GCA_036270025.1 Candidatus Udaeobacter sp.
TCTAAATCTTTTGCGGCGTTCGAAATATTCAAACAGATCAATAATGAAGTCAACGGAAGGTTGCGCAAGCTCGCGGTGCGGTTTCTAGTTTTGCATGCGGGATTTGGGAAGCGAACCTTCGTCGCGCACCTTCGCTGGTTCGCTGTTGGTCGCACACCCCAACATGCTCGACCCGAATTTCCGCCGGACCGTGCTTTTCATTTCCGAACATGACCCGAATCAGGGCGCGCTGGGCGTGATTATCAACCGTCCGCTCGACAGACAAGTGGCCGATCTCGTGAGCGACTTGCCACCGGCAAGTCTCGCCGATGTGCCAGTATTCCTCGGCGGCCCGGTTGCGAAAAACCAGTTGATGCTTGCAGCGTTTGAATGGGAAAAGGACGAAGGACTAAAACTGAGTCACAACCTCAGCGCCGAACAAGCCAGCGCCGCGCCTGGTGGGAAAAACTTGATCTGCGCGTTCGTCGGCTACGCTGGCTGGGGAGCCGGTCAGCTCGAAACCGAAGTGAAGCAGAAAGCGTGGCTGCTCAAAAAGGCGAAGCCTTCACTTCTCAAACTCGATCGTCTGCCAAACTTGTGGTTCGACATCATGCGCAGCCTGGGACCGTGGTACAAAATGCTGGCGGCGGCACCCGACGATCCGTCGCTCAACTAAGCGTGAGGCGTGAGGAGTGAGACGTAAGAAGTAAAATGAATTTCGCTTGCTTCTAACCTCTCAGTAACCACTAATCACTTCTCACTCTTCGTATGATCATCGGCGTCCCGAAAGAAATTAAGGAACAGGAGCAACGCGTCGCATTATTGCCGTCCGCCGCGACCCAGCTCACTCGTCGTGGGCATTCGATGCTCGTGCAAAAAAATGCCGGCATCGGCTCTGGTTATCCCGACGAGGAATATGTGAAGGCCGGCGCGGAGATTGTTCCTGAAGCGAAAGACGTTTTCGGGCGCGCGGACTTGGTTGTGAAGGTGAAGGAGCCGCTTGAGGCGGAGTTTCCGCTGTTGCGGAAAAGCCAGATTCTTTTCACGTATTTGCACCTCGCTGCGAGTAAACCTCTCACCGAAGCCTTGCTGAAATCGGGCGTGACCGCGGTGGCCTATGAAACCATCCAGGTCAATCATCGCTTACCGCTATTGGAACCAATGAGCGAGATCGCCGGCCGAATGTCGACGGTGATGGGCGCAAATTTTCTGGCGAAATACAATGGTGGCAGCGGCGTGTTGCTCGGGGGCGTGCCGGGAGTTTTGCCTGGACGTGTGGTTGTAGTGGGAGGTGGCACATCAGGCGTGAACGCAGCGCGCATGGCTGCCGGCCTTGGGGCCGATGTGACGATTCTCGACGTAGACCTTGAGCGGTTACGCTATCTCGATCTCTCAATTATCAGGGCAAACACGCTTTATTCGAGCGAGGCGAATCTGCTGGAGCTGATGCCCGATTGCGATTTGCTGATTGGCGCTGTGTTACTACCGGGAGCGAAAGCGCCAAAATTAATCACGCGCGCAATGCTGCGAAAAATGAAACCGGGCAGCGTGTTCGTCGATATCTCAATCGATCAAGGCGGCTGCTCAGAGACGTCGCGACCAACGACACATCTCGCTCCGGTTTACGTCGAGGAAGGCGTTATCCATTACTGCGTGGCGAACATGCCGGCAGCGTATGCGCGCACGGCAACACAAGCGCTTACGAACGTGACGTACCGCTATGTGGAATTACTCGCTGACCTCGGCCTCGAGGGGGCATGCAAGAAACAACCGGCGCTGATCGGCGGCATCAACACGCGAGATGGGCACCTTACCTGCCAGGCCGTAGCGGAAGCGCATACGCTGAAGTACGAGCCGCCACTGTAACGGCGCTCAAGTCCTGTAGCCGCCTCGCTACGCGAGGCGTGGGCGTTGCCACAGCGCCATGCGCTATCCCTCAGACGCAACGCAGCTTCCAGCCCGGAAAAACTGCCTTGCTCCGATTCTTCGATTGCACCAATGTGCCTTCAATTAACACTATGAAAAAGTACATCTGTATCCTGGCCGGTGCCGCGCTCCTGGCGGCGTGTGAGCAAAAGACCGAGACAACAGAGCCGGCAGCAACCCCGGCCGCAACGAGTCCACCAGCTGCGGCTGAATCGCCAACCGCGACAGCGCCGAGTTCGTAGGTCCTGCGTAACTTATTCTTGCGAAGTCTTCTCCGCGCGTTCGGGAGAAGACTTCTGTTGTACGGCTGGGGAGTGAAATACGACATATGTCGGCAGCAACTTCCTTTTCATTTCCAAAATCCCGGCGGCTGACGCATCGGCCAGAATTTGATCGCGTAAGATCCGGCGGAATTTCGCGACGGGGCAAACTGTTGGTCCTCAATGTCCTCGCGACAGAGAATTCGGGTCCCATGCGCGCAGGGTTCGTCACTTCGCGTCGTCTCGGAGGCGCGGTCGTTCGCAATCGTGTTCGGCGCCGCCTGCGAGAAATTGTTCGTCAGCATCAGCACCTGGTCCGTGGAGATCTCTGGATCGTGCTCATCGCCAGACCGGATGCTGCAAACGCGAGCTATCGCGCATTGGAAGATGAATGGTTGCGTCTCGTAAAACGCGCTTCTATTCTGCTTTAATGCTTCGATTGGTTCGTGTTTTTATTCGCAGTTATCAGTGTACGCTCTCGCCGCTTCTCTCTTTGCTGGTTGGTCCGAATTCCGGTTGCCGATTTACGCCGACATGCTCAGCGTATTTTTTGGAAGCAGTTGAGGCGCACGGCGTTCTTGGCGGGACGTGGCTGGGATTGAAGCGTCTCGCTCGCTGTCATCCGTGGGGTGGCTCCGGATGCGATCCGGTGCCCGATCGCAACACTCCAGCGTATGCAAATGACCATCAGGCTTCGGACTTGAACGTTCGATCCAGCTGTGCCGAATAGCCCGCCGGGCGAAACTTACGACTTATGGATCGAACCGCCTGGATTGCCGTTGCGCTTTGCGTGGTCGGGCTCCTCGTGTGGGAAATTTACCTGGCAAAACAGATGGCACCCAGACCTGCTGCAGCCGGTCCGACAGGAAAAGTTTCTCCAGCAGCGACTCCCGCAATTTTCTCGCCAACGCCATCACCAAGCCCCGTAGCAGAAGCGACTCCGGGCACCGGCGAAGCAGTTTCAACTTTTGCCGAAAAAATCGAAACCTTGCGCAATTCAGACATCGAGCTGCGCCTGACCAATCGCGGTGGTGGAATCAAGGAAGCTGTTCTGCTCAAACAACTAGCGGAACACGGCCAGCGCGTTGTGCTGAATTCCGATCACAGCGCGCCGATCGGCACAATCATGGAGCAACCGCCCATGCCAGCATTGCCGGAATTCACGGCATCCGCGTCGTCGGGTTCAACCGTGCAATTTGAGCGCACGACACCTGAGCAGATTGCCATTCGAAAAAAGTTCCAGTTCCAAAAATCTCCGGAGGACAAGGACAACTACGTAATCGAGATGGATCTTGACCTCGAGAACCGTGGCGACAAGCCGTATCAAACCGGCGGTTACTTTGTCGGCCTGGGATCAGCGGCTCCAATTCATCCGAAAGATTATCCTTCGTTCACGCGTCTGGTGTGGTGCGTCGACGGAAGAGCCAAGGGGATCGATGTCGGCTGGTTCGGGGCCAGTGGCGGTTTTCTTGGCATGGGACAACGCGCTGCGCGGCCGTTTTACCAGGAGCCGCTAACCGGAGCCCAATGGGTTGCAGTCAGCAATCAGTTTTTCACCACGCTAATAGCGCCGCTCACCGCCAAGGCCACCGGCGTATGGGGACGGAGTTTCGACATCGAGGGCGCTCCCGGCCAAAAGCTTCTTGGTATCGAGGGTGCGCTTGGCATGCCGGGCTTTCAGTTGCAGCCCGGACAGACGTACAACGCGCGGTTTGAAATTTACGCTGGCCCGAAGCTTTACCACCGGCTCGCGCAACTCCCGAACAACGAAGCCGAAGTAATGGACTTCGGGATGTTCAAGATCGTGTGCCAGTTCCTGCTCAACTTCATGAACCTGCTTAACAGCTGGTTACACGATTACGGACTGGCGATTCTGGCCCTGACCACGATCATAAAACTCACGCTTTGGCCAATTCAGAACAAAGCCAACCGCTCAATGCGCCAGATGGCTGCGCTCGCACCCAAGATGCAAGAGCTGCGCGACAAATACAAAGACGATCCGACGCGAGTGAATCAGGAGGTGATGAAGCTGTACAAGCAATACGGCATCAATCCAGTCGGCGGCTGTTTGCCCATGATGATTCAAATCCCAATTTTCTTCGGCCTCTTCAAAATGCTCGGCCAGGCGGTGGAATTGCGAAACGCAAAGTTTCTTTGGGTAAAGGACCTGTCGCAGCCGGACACCATCGCGCATTTGCCGATGCTTGGCTGGCCGATCAACATCATTCCGCTGTGCATGGCTGCGACACAGGTTTGGCTCATGGCGATGACACCGAAGACAGGCGATCCCACGCAGCGGCGAATCGCCATGTTCATGCCGCTGATCTTTCTATTTATCTGCTACAATTTTGCCGCGGCTCTGGCATTATATTACACTGCACAAAACCTCTTCAGTATTTTGCAGTTTTATCAGAACAAACGACAACCGATGCCGACGCTCGAAAAAGTTGCGCCTCCCTCAAAGCGAAAACGATGATGACGCCGAAAGATCTGCTCGACACGATGCTAGGTTACCTCGGTTTCGTGGTGGACATCGAGGAGACCACCAACGAAGGCGGCAACGCGACGCTGCAAATTTACACGGAAGAAAGCCGGCGGCTCATCGGACGCGACGGCGAAACGCT
>DATBDI010000128.1:0-9144 GCA_036270025.1 Candidatus Udaeobacter sp.
AGCGAAGGTGGAGACGCCTTTCGATCGATTCGCAAGCGGTGGAAACTGAGCAGCGGTTCAGTTCGCCGCCGCGGCAGATTCAATTGCCGCCAGAAATTCCTCATTGTCTGCCGGTTTAATCAGGAATGCAGATGCTCCTGCGGCTGTCGCTTTGTCACGCACAGCTGGATCATCGTTGGCGGTCAGCACAATCACGCGTGTGGCAGGAGAGACCGTCCGCAATTGCCTTTGTACCTCCAGTCCGTGCATAGCCGGCATCCAGATGTCGATCACCGCCACATCGGGGCGGTGTGCCTGCGCATACCGAAGAAATTCGAGCGGATCCAAAAATGCTTTCGCTCTCCAGCCTTCAGATGAAAGAAGCCGGCTTGTCGCTTTGACAACCGAGGGATCATCCTCGAGCAAACAAATGGTGACTGCTGGCTTATCCGCTGCAGCAATCAAAGTGAAACTCCCTTCTTCCATGCGAGAATTCCAGAGGTAAGGGGGGCAGTCTGAGTGCGATAAATCCATGTAAAATTAAGAATCGCAACAGGAGAGCTAAACGGTTTTACACGCAAAGCGACGTCACGTTTTGAAGTTGAGGGGGTACCAAACATTTTATATCGCTGTGGCATTTCTCGCAGATCGTCGACGACAACTTGGCCGACTTGGAAAAATTACCGGCTCTTGCAAAAAGCCGCCATGAGACCTTCGTCTTACCGATGCGCCCGGAAAATCGGACGTGTGTGTCCCCTGATGCCCATAGCCCCTCGCATTGATGCCAACCCGCATCTGGTTGAAAAGTTGCAGGGCAAAACGCGAACCGACCAGGCAGCCGTTGCCTCTGGCGGGAGGATTAGGAACGTAAGACAACACGCTTTCAGTTAGCGTGTTATCTCAAGGCAGGAACATCAGACCTTAGTCGTATGAGTTTGCAGGCTGCGATGCTTCTGCCTTTTCCGCTAATCGCACCAGTTCAGCTACCGAGGTGACGCCGAGCTTCTGCATTACACGGCCACGGTGAACTTTCACGGTTTTCTCCGCCATACCAAGCTTATCCGCGACTTGTTTGTTTAACATTCCTGTAATCACAAACTGCATGACCTCGAACTCACGGGGCGTAAGCAAATCCAGTAAGCGACGAGCGTCATTCCGTACTGCCGTGCGGCGCCGCTGTTCAGCGGAGCGACCCAGCGCCTGCTCGATGCATTTCAACAGCTCCCGCGTTTTGACGGGCTTCGGAAGAAAATCGACAGCCCCGGCCTTCATCACCTGAGCGCAAATGGGAATGTCGCCGTAGCCGCTTATGAAGACCAGTTGCTCTTCGCGGCGCCGCTGGATGAGCGTCTTCTGAAAATCGATGCCGTTCACCCCCGGCATTCTTACATCCACAATGACACAGGCTGGTCCGGGATGAGATGGACGCGCTAAAAACTCAGACGCCGAGCTGAACAGTTCAGTCTCGTAGTTGGCCGACTGCAACAATCGCCTCAGCCCTTTCCGGACAGATTCGTCGTCGTCGATCACGAACACCAAAGGACGCGCGGAGGTCATTTTGCAATTTCGTTGCTCACGGGCAGAACAAAATGAAAGCGTGCGCCGCCGCCATCGACATTTCCAGCTTCGATTTTGCCGCCGTGCCCTTCCACAATCGAACGCACAATGGCGAGGCCCATTCCAAGGCCTTCCTCTTTCGTGGTGAAAAACTGCTCAAAAAGTTGCTCGCGAATCTCGTCGGGAATTCCGGGGCCGTGATCGCGCACGCTGACTGCAATCGATTCATCGCCATTCCGATCCGTCGCCACCTGCACCTTGCGGCGAGCCAGTGGGGTATCGCGCATTGCCTCGCGTGCATTCGTCACCAGATTGATCAAGACCTGATGAATTTGAATGGGATCGGCCTCGATACTCGGTAAATCTTTGGCCAGTGACGTCTCCAACTCACACGAATATGCAGCCATCTCTGGCTGGAGCATATGCGCTACCTTGGTCACGATGAAATTCAAGTCGGTGGTTTCACGCAGCGTCTCTCCTTTTTTGATTGTGTTCCGGACGTTGTGAATCACGTCGTGCGCACGATGTCCGTCGGCTGCGATGTCGACCAGGATTTCACGAAGCATGTCCACATCCCGGTTGCCTCGATCAATGAAACGCTGCCCGGCGCTTGCATTAGCTATGATTCCTGAGAGCGGCTGATTCAATTCGTGCGCAATGGACGCAGTCATCTCGCCAAGCAAAGTGATATGGCTAAGGCGATTTATCTCTTCACGGCGAAGCTGTGCCTCCTCCTCCGCCTGTTTGCGCGCGGTAATATTGGCCGACACTCCTAGCAGGCGCGTGAGCTTCCCAGCGTCATCTTGAACACATCGCCCACGCGCCCCGATCCAACGCATGGTTCCGTCCGGGAGCACTGCGCGATATTCGATGTCATATCCGCCCTGTGTTTCGACGGCTTGTTTTACCGCCGCTTCGCGCAACGCGCGATCCTCAGGGTGCACGCGACCTTGCAACAGCTCATGCGCCACAGGCGTTTCCGGCTCGAACTGAAAAAGTGCGCGCGCGCTGTCAGACATCCAGATTGACTGAGTCGCCATGTCCATTTCCCACACGCCAAAGTGACCCGTCTGCGCCGCGAGCGTGGCTCGTTCCTCGAACTGGCGCAGGCTTTGTTCTCTTTTCAGGAGCTCGGTCAGATCGACACATACGCCGATATATCCGGAAAATGTGCCGTGGGCATTGTAGCGCGGCACTCCGCGATCTGAAATCCACCGATACTGGCCACTGCTGTCTCGCAGCCGGTATTGCATCGTGAATGGCTTGCGAGCATCAAACGAACTTGCATATGTTTCCAGGCATTCGGCAAGGTCCTCGGGATGCACTCCTGCCGACCAACCGCTGCCGAGTTCTTGTTCCATTGTGCGGCCCGTGAAATCCAGCCACCATTTATTGAAGAACGTGCACAGTTTATCGGTACCTGACATCCACATCGCCACGGGAGCGGCGTCAGCTACATTTCGAAAACGGGACTCGCTTTCGCGCAGTTCGCTCTCTCGAGTTGCTCGTTCCTCGATCACACTTCCCAGAAGCAATATCGGGATCGCCAACACGATTAAGAACATTTGTATTGAGAGCGCGTTTTGCTCGCTCGTTCCCCCAGAGAAAGGCCCATGCCCGTGGGATGCGCTCCAGATCGCCGAAAAGCCGACAATTGCGATCGCAGTGCTTGCCCCTAAAGCACCGAATCGTACAGCTGCCCAGATTAGAAATGGCAGAGGCAGAAAGAGGAGAGCAGAATCGGCTCCCGATTTAAGCTGATAAAAAACAACGAAGCTGATCGCGAGCAGGCCGAAGAGGAGAATGCATCCCTCGATCCAGCGCGCGCGTCCAGCTGTGCGCAGGGCGAGGATTCCATCCGGCACCCACGTTATGATCAACGGCACCACAATTAATGCCGCCAGAACGTTTGAAGAAAGCCGTACTCGAATGAGCGCCAAATAGCTGTCTTCACCCCAGGCATTCCATACGACAAACGCCGCGTCCAAAAAGGAGGACAGAAACGGACCGATGAACACCACGCAGACACAAAAAATGCCCACATTGCGAAGGCTTCTGAAGTGAATCTGTCCGCCTGCCAGGTAGCGCGTCAGACCCGCGCCTATCAGTGCTTCGCAGGAGTTACTCGCGAACCAGCACAAAATCATCAAAGGCGGAACATGACTCTGTAATTGCGCTGCCCAATGCGCGGGAAATGCGGCCAGCAAGATGAACCACCAGATGCGGGGAGGCGTCAGCAGAAGCGCTGCAACCAGAACAGAGTTCGGAGGCCAAAGCACCGAAACTGGATGCGGCTGGAACGTCAGCGCGAATCCGATTTTCGCGCCAAGGTAATATCCAATGAACACGCTCAACCCGACCAAAATAGTGCGCCTTTCAAAGGGCGTACTGAAACGGCTTAGCGTCCGCGATGCTGATTGAACGCCTGTCGCTTCAAGAGATTGCGAGATCGCTTTCATGTCCGGCGAAGCTTCAGATTTTCGAAAGCCAAATTCGGATCGGGGAGTTTGCAAGGAGCATCCTGCGAAATGCCAACCAATTGCTGTGGGACAGCCATGGCCGCACATGCGCCCATTAACATTGCCCACACCGCCGTGACCCAGTCCATAATTGTCGAGCAAAGCTGTGTATGCAGGCCCGCAATCGAAGTATACCGGAAGAGACTCGAACTTGGAAGCAGATTTCTTCCTTCGAGCCCAAGAGGCAGACTGTCGCGAATGGTTGCCGGCCAGCCGTCAAAGCCGCCGCCAGGTTTCATTCGGAGGGCATCGTCGCTATGGCACTAAAGTCTCATAGTAAAACAGGTGCATCAGTAACAGTTCTTCGTTACTGTCGGGGCGCTGCAACCAACAGCCGCACGCCATGAAGTGTAAGCAAACACAATTAACGATTCGAACTCGCCTGATCGCCGTTGTGACGTGTCTGGCGTTTTTTGCCGGCTGCGCCACGGCGCCGCACACCGTACGCCTTCCCGACTATGAGCCCGCGGCGAGCATCATGCGCGAGGCGCGCTCCGCAAATGTCCCGGTTGAGAAGCGAGCGGCCGATTATTTGCAGGCTGCCGCGATGACCGCACCATTGCTGGGGACCGGCATTGGGACACCCGCGTGTGAAACCTACAACGCAGCGTGCGGCGAACTCACTGTTCTGCTGCGCTCGAGTGAAGGAGGGCGGCTTTGGAACCATCCGGTGACGCTCACCGGGAACAACAACACTTATCATCTACGGCTTGAACCCGCCGGTTCCGCAGTCTGGGCGCCGAACTACTTCACAACCTTTGAGAGTCCAGATCAGATCAAACAAAAACTCATCAGGAAGGAAAACATTCAGGAGGGTGTTGGCGGTGCGCTCGTCGGGGTGCGAATCGTCAATCCACCCGAAAAGTTCGCGCCGGCCAAAGGAATCACCGCACCGGTTACGGCCACGCTCGATTTTCATACAACGAATGCTGCGCTCGCACTTCGTCGTCCGGCAAAGCAGCCGACGGCGATCGTTGAAGGGAAAGTCCGTCCCCTGGCCGCCAATTTTTCAGCCCCGATCAGTTCCTACCAGCCGCCGGCCAATCTGTTGCTCGTAGGAGTAATGGGGGCACTACGATCCGCTCATTACGAGAAGAAGACGGGACTTTATTTTCTTCAGCCCTATGATCCCGACCGGATTCCTGTGGTGTTTGTCCACGGCCTTATTTCAACTCCTTTTGATTGGGTGCAGACGATTAACGGTCTCCAGGCAGATCCTGAGATACGCAAACGTTACCAATTCTGGGTCTTCGCCTATCCGACCGGTAATCCCGTTCTCTATTCTGCGTTACGTCTGCGCGAAGAACTGGCCAAAGTAGATAAACTTTATCCGAATCACAAAGACTATGTCCTTGTCGGCCACAGTATGGGGGGATTGCTTTCGCAGGCGCAGGTCACGAGCATTACCCGCGCTGATTGGGAGCAAACACTGGGGGAACCAGGCATGCAGCTGTTCGCCACACTGCGACCGGCGGATCTTGTTATGAAAGCCACGACTTTCAAGGCCAACCCCCGCATCAAGCGAGTCGTCTTCATTTGTACTCCCCATCGCGGCAGCAAAATGGCGTCAGGCGGCATCGGCGCATTTGCAATGAAGTTAATATCGCTTCCGGTCGACCTTGTCACAACGATGAAAAGCGAGATCCCTCCGGAAACGCTGATGAAGATCAACAATGGCAGGCTCCCTAATAGCGTCAGCAACCTTGCGCCAAAAGCGCCGTATCTCGCGGTTCTGAACAAGGAGTCAATCCAGGTGCCCTACCACTCAATCATCGGTAACCGCGGTAAGCCGGGACCGCTCGCGGACAGCAGTGACGGCGTCGTGCCCTACTGGAGCTCTCATTTGGATGGGGCGCAATCCGAATGCATTGTGCCCGGTCCACATGGATCGTGCGAACTTCCGCAAACCATTGCCGAACTGGATCGAATTTTGCGTTTAAATCTGAAAGCTGGCAGCGCATCTGGCACAACGCTCGTTTCCAGTCCTTCGGCCAGTTCAACTGTATCCGGTCGGCGGTGACAAATACACCCTGACGCAATGGATCAGGTTACCTGCGCGCCAGCCAGATCGATTGCTATAGCGTAACTGGTTGCAAAAGCTGAAACTGCATCTTTGTCCCAGGGTTCACCACAGTTGTGCCAGCGGTGTGTCCATACCGCGCTTGTCGGGCTGTTTGTGGCGGGCCGTGCGGTTCGACGCTGCTGGTCTTTACCGGGACTTTGCGTCCATTCACCTCGATCGAGGCCAGTTCTACACTGAGCGGCTCGGACCTTCGGGGATTGGCCCGAGAAGAACTAATCTTCCCGAACGCGGTCGTTCCAGCTCGTAACACCTTATTTCCTTTGACAGAAACATCCTGAGCGAGCTTTGCCTCGAAGCTTCTGCCAACTACGTCCTGCGAGGTGACAAGACTAACGGTGTTTACGGTTATAGTTGTTCCGGCCGGGATGGTAGCAGCGTTCAATACTGAAGGCGCGAAATAGCCGCAGCTCAGTGCTACAACTAAGGTCAGCTTGGTTCGTATCGTGATCATATCGGGACTTAGTGGTTGATTTTCACTGCGGCGTTTCGTAAGGCGGCTCGTCTGTTGCGATCGGCGTACTTTGCATTGGCGGATTAATCATCTGGAAAATCACGGCTGCCACAATGGCGGCAGCGAAGTCGGCCAGCAGATAAATCCAGATGTTGGCCCATGTGGAAATGCCCATGACACTGATGCCCAGGGCGACGGCGGGATTGAATGCGCCACCGGAAATATCACCGACCGCAAATGCACCGGTCATCACCGTCATACCAATGGCCAGCCCGTAAAATGAATTTCCCGACGTGCCTTCCGCCGTGGCTGCGTTCAGTACCACATACACCAACGCGAATGTGAAAAGAAACTCCGCAAGCAATGCCGGGCCAAGATGCGGGCTGATCGGAGTGACTGACGCACCTGCGCGAAGAATTTTTGTCACCAACAGCGCGGCAACTGCGGCGCCGACGCACTGAGCGATCATATACGGCACCACGTCGGCTGCTTGCACTTTGCCCCGGATCAACACGCCGAGCGTCACCGCTGGATTGTAGTGACCACCAGAGATGTGGCCGCCGGCGAAGACCATCACCATGAGTGCTGCCCCGATTGCGAGCGGCGCTATAACGCCTGCGCCCGCCCCGATTCCGGTGCAACCAATTGTCAAAACAAGGAAAAAAGTTCCAACGAATTCGGCGATATACTTGTTCATAGGCTAAGTTGGTAAATGATTGAGGCTGAAAAAAGCAAGAAGCTTCAGCAATAAGACTTTGGTCTTATCTCAGGCGCTGCCAGGCTCTATTCGTGCCAGGGCTTGCACATTGACAGCCTCCGCCCACGAGCGTGACATGCGGCAAACCGCATTTTGGAGGAGTAACAAATACTCGCCGTGTCCGGCTGAGACCAGGGAGCGATTATCTTGCGCTTCTCCTTCTCGTCCGCATTGCAATTACTGCCACACCGAAACCAAGGAGAATCAACAACGGGTAAAGAATCGCGGGCTGCGACGCTGTTCGTTTAGGCGCCGGAGGTTTTGGCCGATTCGCAAACTCAATCGGAATCTTGACCTGCGAACCCGTCCCTGGCTGGAAACGCCATTGCGAATACGCTTCAAGAGCAGCGCCATCAAGTTGTTTGTTTCCGGTGCTCTCCAGCATTCGCGTTCCAGTAACTTTTCCGGTCTGTTGATCAATCGTAACCAAAACAACCCCCTTACCCGTGAGTCCCTGTTTCGCCCATTCAGGTCGGTAAACAGGTTTGGGCGTGTAGATCGCCTTTGGAGGCTGTCGTGCCACCGCTGGAGTTCCGGTTTGGGCGTGCATGGAAGAAACAGAAACAAGGGCGAGCACCCAAACCAGAGCCAACCGCTGTATCTTTTTCGTTCGGGGAATTCTGTTGCCAACCAGCCCAGAGGCTGCGGCGCGCACTTGAGGATCCGACATTCTATAGACGCTTCGGTCGAGCAGGTAGTGAATAAATCCCGTCGCGAATCCGAGAGCGAGCAAGACAGGCAGCCATGTGGATGTTCGCAATTGCGTCGCAAGCGCCCCGAATATTCGGTCGCCATAGTAAGTGCCGGTCTCGCGATTTGCTTCCACCTCAAAAACGGGGAGCAATACGAGCGACAACAACATGAGTAGGAGCACGACCGCCCATGGCCGAACATTCAATCTGTGCAGGAACCGGCGCACGATGCCAGTCGTTGGGATTGACTCTGCCGATGGCGTTTGCGACGCCAGTCCCGTAGCGAGTATCCAATGTTGCGATGTCCAGATCACAAGGAAGAGAAACAAACTTCGCGGCCGAAGCGCCAACCCCACCATCACTGCGAGCCCAACAATGTACAAGACGCGTGGCAACGACCATTGTGGTGTGCGCAGTTCGGCAATCAACACGATTGCCGTGATCGCAAACAGCGCCAGCATCGCGCCGCCGCGGATTCCATTCTCAGCTGATACAATCCAAGCCGGAAACCAGCGATCGACCCACTGGTCTTGATACGCGACCGCTCCAGCAAGGATGTCCGCGACAAACACAAGCACGCCGCCAGCGGTCAACGCAAAAAAACGATCCCACCTCCTTGTCTGAATACAGAAGCTGCGATCTGCTCGCGAACGATAGAGTGAAAGGGCACCGAAATGTTGCGCCGCGAAATGGTATGTCACGCAGGCGTAATCGATGATCGCCAGTCCAATCAGTCGTTCCTCGCGCGTCCACGGCAACGCTGAGTCTGTCGGAAGAAAGAGTGCAAAACATCCGGCTGTTATGAGCACTGGCAGCACGATGAATCGGATCGGCTGTTCGCGCAGCAGTGGTCGGTAGGCTTCCGTGCAGTACGCGAGGTAGGTGCTCGACAATCGGTGGCCGATCCAAAACAAGGCGGTCAACCCGAAGTAAAGCAGATCGAGCGGACTGGATTCCGGATTAGAATATCCATGAGCGAGCAACAGCACGATGGGCGCAAGCCAGAGCGCGCTGAGCATCCAGAAACCGTCCCATATTGGACCCCGCACCCACGGCAATGAGCACGATTTCCGTACCCATGCCGCCGCCGTTCCGATTTCAACCAC
>DATBDI010000129.1:0-2795 GCA_036270025.1 Candidatus Udaeobacter sp.
AGTCGGCGCAAAGGAACAGGAAGGAGACAACAAAACACCGGAGGGCATTTACAAAGTCGATAGTCGCAATCCGCAGAGTAATTTTCACCTCGGGTTGCACATTTCTTATCCATCCGATGCGGACCAGGCACGAGCCGCCGAGCGCGGCGTTAACGCGGGATTCGACATTATGATTCATGGAATCCAAAACGGGCGTGGCTGGATTGGAGCGTTCCACCGTTTGCACGATTGGACGGCAGGTTGCATTGCTGTGACCGACGAAGAGATGGAAGAACTTTGGCTGGTTACGCCGGATGGAACAACGGTGGAGATTCGCCCGTAACACATGTGGTCATCCTGAGCCGCGTAAACGCGAGGGTCTCGCAGTCGAAAAGGCACGATTGCGTCGTTGGTTCGGGGATCCGCGATCAGACGACTTCGTCGCCCTCTGCCACTTGCCCGATGCGGAGAAATGTTGTTACAAGTTCGCCTTCACCGCATACAATCATCTCCGGAAAGCGCTGGAACCGTTTGCCTTCTGGGACGTCCGGCTCGGTATCGAGCCACCCGGCGAAAAGCTCCAACTGAGCGACAGGAATTTCCCGCTCGTCAATCCGGACCCAAAGGTGATCGAGCAATGCACTCGGCACGCCGCGTCGCCGAATTTTAGGCATCCGAGCTGCCACCGTAGAATCCGCGTGTGAGTTCTTCGCGAATCCTCATTTTCTCCACCGGATCGGTCGTATCGATCATGCGTCGCGCCAGTGCCCCTAATTCCTTCCCGCTGAGCATTCGCTCGGCGTCGAGACGATACGCGAACTGAATAATTTCTGCCTGCTCTGTCGGCGGCAACCGCCGGATTTCACTAATGATCTCGCGTGCGCTCACAAGTGAAGCTACACGTATTCGGACTGTGAGCACAACTCTGCCTTGATTGCAGAGGCAACTTCGACGGGTCATCGTGCATTCCGTTAACGGGTATTTACTTACCTCGTGATGGGTGATCCCCGAAGATTTCTGGGCAAAGGTCACCACAATCAGCGAGGCCACTACTAGGAAGTTGCGTGATCCTCGCGCTTATGTGAGGTCCCTCGCTTCGCTCGGGATGACAATGGAATGTCCGCGATGAACTACGCTTCAGGCGCGAGCTCGGGCGCGGCGACGACGCGCGCGGGGACCAGGCGCAGCGCGCTGCCGTTCGTTGCGTCGGCGGCAGCGGGCCCAGCTTCGTGGTATTCGGCGTCGCTGTTCACCTGCCACAGATCGTAAAGCTTTGCGTCGGCGAGAATATTTTCGACGCACAACATCGCCGTCATCATGGCGTGGTCCTGGTTGTTGTATTTGTGCATGCCATTGCGGCCAACCAGATGCAGGTTCGGGTACCGAGTCTCGAGTTCCTGGCGAACAGTCGCGACGTGCCGTGCGTAATCGTCATCGTAAACCGGGTACGCTTTTTTCTGGCGAACGACACACCCATCTACGAAATCGCCTTCCTTGCCCAGCCCAATCTGAATCAACTCGCGCTTGGCGAGCTCGATCAAATCGTTATCGCTTGAGTCCCAGAGTCCATCGTGTTCGAAGCAGAAATACTCGAGACCGTAACAAACCTTGTCGGACTCAGGCACCATCTCCGGCGACCACGACCGGAAGTTCTGGACGCGGCCGACCTTCACGCTCGGATCGTGTATGTAAATCCAGTTGTCATCGAACATCTGTCGATCTTTCAAGATCAACATGACTGTGAGAAAATCGCGATACTTCAGGCTTTCGGCAGCGCGCTTCGTTCGCTCACTCACAGCGGGCGATAAGCCGCAAACCAGCTCGCGCATCGGCGCAGATGAAATCACGTGCTCGGCTTCGATTGTTTGCGGGTCGCCGAGCTGATCCCTGTATTCGATTGTCCAGGTACCGGACGCTTCATCATAGGAGCAGCGCATAACTCTGCAGTCCATTTCCAGCTTGCCACCCACGGCTTTCATTTTTTCGGAGCACGCTTCCCACATCATGCCTGGGCCTCGTCGCGGATAACGGAAGGAATTGATCAAGGTCTTGATCACCTTGCTGCGGTCGCCGTTGTATCGTTGAGGTATGAGCGCGTTTTTGATCGCGCTGCCAAGCGATAGCCCCTTGATGCGTTGCGCTGCCCAATCGGCGGAAATCTCCCTGCAGTTCATTCCCCACACTTTTTCGGTGTAACTCTTGAAAAATGTGTCGAAGAGCCGTTTGCCGAATTGATTGCTCACCCACTCTTCGAAATTTCGCGGATGTCGCACCGGAAACAGACGCGCTTTGAGCCAGGAAAGCACGCAGAGCGTCGATTTGAAGATGCCGAGCTTGAGCAGTGCTTCGATCGGCTTCAGCGGATAAGAAAAGAACTTTCCGCCGTAGAAGATGCGCGACGAACGCCGTCGCACGAGCATGTCATTCGGCAGAATTTCGGTCCACAAATCTTCGACAGCTTTTGATTTCGAGAAGAAGCGATGGCCGCCGATGTCGAAGTGAAATCCCTTGTAAGTTACGGTGCGTGAAATACCGCCGACGTAGGCAGGATCGGCTTCCAAGACTACGACGTCGACCGCCTCTTTTGACAACAGGTACCCGGCCGTCAAACCTGCCGGCCCTGCACCGATAATGACAACTCTTGTTTTCATTTCCTACGCAACCCAGTTACCGCGCGTGAAATTCCAGACGTACCAGCCCTGTACGCACAGCCCAGCGGCACTGACTAACGCTACGGCCGCACTGCCGAATGCCCGCACGAGCACCGGCGGCATGCGAAATTGACGCAGAAAATTCAAACAGGCCAGCACGATCAA
>DATBDI010000130.1:0-2624 GCA_036270025.1 Candidatus Udaeobacter sp.
TGTGGTGCGAAATCGTAGCTGTCGTAGGTGGCCGTAATCCCTTAAACAGAAGCCAAAAACTCACTGCGAGCTCAAATATAGCCATGGGAGAATCGAACCAGTACGGGTCAACCGGTTTAGCGAAGCCGGGAAAAATGAGAAACACGAACGCACAGATCACGCACCACGCGGAGGAGATGACGCCGAAGATAGCCAGTCCTTTTGGGATGTAGCCCGACTTTAGCCATAACCAGGCACAAACAGTGGCCGCCAATCCAAAAAAGGGCAGGCCCACGTAATAGTCGTCGAAAGTTCCGGCCAGAGTTAGCCTGGCCAGGGCTTGCAAACGGTCCGCCTCGAAAACTTGGAGATAACCAGCTCCGCTCAGGAAGCGCAGCGCGCCTAACATGTCGAGCGTGCTCAGAAGCCACATCAAGGCAAAGACAAGACGGAATAATGCTCCGGCCAAGGCAAGGCCCTGATTTACCGGCTTAAGAATTACGTACAGCGCCGTCAGGAGAACGACGACGCTCAGGCTGTAAGTGAGAAAGCAGGTGAGTGCGACGCGAAATTGCGTTTCGTGCGCCATGATGTTTCGGGCGGTCTCCACAGCATCGCCCCGAACGAGAAGAGGGCTGAGCAGCACGTAGTTCGCGAACACCACAATCACCGTCGAGAACAGAAGACTGATTCCCGCGACCTTTGCGGCGGTGCGTTGCGAGTTCTCGAGGGTAATCGTCATTTCTTTTTATTGTTCCACACTGATTACAATTTTGCCGCGTGCGTGTCCTTCATTGAGGTAAGCGAAAGCTTGGGGGGCGTCACTTAGTTTATAGGTCCGCTCGATGACTGGCCTGAGCTTTCCCGCCTCGATGAGGCCGGCAAGCATAATGAGATCGTCTTTGCTCATCCTGGTCCTGTATTGGGCGAACTTTTGATCCGTGAATGATGAGCGCGCTCGGGCAGTGAAAATGTTGCTAGCTATGCGTCCGAGAGCCTGACCTCCTCTTACTCCGGCGCCACCCATGCCGGCCAAAACGCAGATGCCTTTGGGATTCAGCACGCGGCGGCGTTCGTTGAAGGAATGGTTGGCAACGTTATCGAAGATCACGTCGTAACGCTGATCGCTCTTAGTGAAATCTTCTTTGGTGTAATCGATCACGTGATCGGCGCCAATTGATCGGACAAGATCGATATTGCGCGTACTGCAAACGGCTGTGACCTCTGCGCCAAGAGACTTGGCGATTTGCACGGCGAATGTTCCTACACCTCCGGTCGCGCCATTAATCAATACTTTTTGCCCCGGTTGAATCTTTCCCTGGCGCAGGCCCTGCAGCGCAGTAAGTCCGGCCAACGGAATTGAGGCGGCTTGCTCAAACGAGACGTTCGGTGACTTCATGACCAGTGCTCGCTCGGGAGTACATGCATACTGGGCCAGAGCGCCGCGAGAGATGCCGAACACCTCGTCGCCGGGTTTGAATTGGGTTACGTTTTTGCCGACGGCTTCCACCTCGCCGGCGACGTCCTGCCCAAGGCGCGTGTCTCTTGGTTTGCGCAATCCGAAAATCAAGCGACCCAGCCACGAATCGCGGGTCACGTAGACATCAAACGCATTAAGTGAAGCCGCCCGAGCTTTAATCAGGACCTGGTTGTCGGTCGGCACTGGCTTCTCAACGTCATCAAGCTTCACGACATCGGGCGAGCCGTACTCGCAGTAACGAATTGCTTTCATAGGATTGGTCACGGCGGCCTTGCGATCGCATTCATTGCTCGACATCCAGTAGGCGATGAAGAGCCACAACAGCAGAACGAGCAAGATCGCCGACGTCGTCCACTTTAGAATACGCTTTAGTTTCACTGGCCTAACGAGATGGAAGCATCACGATTACGGCCCGTTACCTGTAGGGGAAGCTGTTAGCTTCCCTGGGAAGGCAGCGCCTTCCCCTACAGAAGAATGAAGTCCGTCTGCCGGTACCTTGGCGCCTTTAATCAGAAGCCAGAGCATGATCGCGAGTTCTCCAAACAGGATCGGTTGCGACCAGTTGAAAGCCGCTCCGTAATAATCTGGAAAGAACAACGCTGTAATGCTGAGAACCACATATCCGAAACAATTGATCATTAGCCAGACGCCGATCCAGCGCGGCAAAAATCCGGAGCGAAAGACGAGCAGGCCGAAGGGAAACAGCCACAAGCCCCAAAAGATTTCGGCCATAAAGATGCCGTGGCTGTACAGACGGAGGAATAACATCCCTAGCGCGTCGCGCTGAGGTTTATCGATAACGGAAAGGAAGTCGGCTCCGCGAAAAAGAGTCAGCGCCGCGATGTAGTTCAGCACATTCAAAAAACAAACGGCAGAGGAAACGAGAACAAACGCCACCATCAGCCAGGCCCACGGCCTGCTAACGTCGCGCAGCAATCGGTAAAGCGCGATGCCGAGACAAATGAAAATGACCTGTCCAACAAGATCCCCAAAGATCGCAAGGCGGAACATGGTCTCGTGCGCGAGGATGTTGTCGGCGGTGGCCGCGGCGTTGCCGCGGACGATTAGCTTGCTTGGGACATAAATCAGACTGAACGGCGCGGTGAATACCATCGATAAATAGATAGCGCCTGCGATCCGCGCGGCTTTCTTGAGTGGGTGCATG
>DATBDI010000131.1:0-2302 GCA_036270025.1 Candidatus Udaeobacter sp.
ACTTAGGTTCACAGCCAGCGCGGAACCGCTCGCAACCACCTTCGCCGTGCTCGTACTCGATACGTCCTGGTCGGTGCGAATCCAAGTCCGCTCCCAGCTTCGCAGGAAGGTCTCGGCCGAGTTCGCCAGGTCTGTGGCGCCAGGAGTCTTCAGCGCGATCAGGTCCTGCACGAGGTCGGGCAGCATCCCGATGTGGTGGAGACCGTTCTTCCAGTAATCCGCGGAGACGTTGGCCGGCTTGCTTCCGTCAGCCTTTCTCGGGCCGAGCTGGTTCGTGAATCCGTTGATGTCCGAGCCGACCGCCATCGGCACATCGTGGTCGGCCGCGTAGGTGACCTGCTGCGCATAGCTGCGTGCCGTTCCGATGTCGCCGGAGTCCGTCTTCACCGCGGTGGGCTTTCCATCCGGACGGGGGGCCTGGCGATTCGTCCAAGGCGCCGTTCTCAGTCCGAGGACCCCGCCCGTCTCCTTGAAGTAGTGGATTTGCTCGTTCAGCGTCACGTACTCCCGTTGGACATCCTGCTCCTCCGAGGTCAGGACGGAGTGGAACTTCGTGTGAGTGTTGATCAGGGGATAGCGCTGCCGTCGAAGCGCGATCCCGAACGCCTCCTCCAGGGCGCGCGCCGAGTAGTGCGAGGTATCGATCAGGATGTGCCGGTCCATGAGTGCGTTGAGGAGTTTCTCACCGTCTTCGGTGAGACCGATCGCGTTCCGGCCGTTCGCGTCCTTCTTGAAGCCGAGCCCGAGGTCCAGCTTGGTGGCCCGCTTCACCGTCTCCAGGAAGGACAGCATCTTCTCTTGGAGAGCCGCTCCGGCGAATCGGCTATCGACCTCGTGCACGATCTGGACGCAGCGCACGCCCACGCCGTAGAGCGCGTCGAGCTGCTCGATGTAGTCGCCCTGATCCTTCGGGAAGAGGTTGCTGCACTCGACCGAGATCACCACCGCGAGCTTCCCGGCGTGGATGATCTCGCGCGCATGCCACGGGTTGAAGGCGACCTCGTACCAGTCGTGGTTCTTCGCGAAGGCGTGGATGCGCGCGATCTGCTCCTTGATCACGGGCATGTCCCGGAAGGCTCCCTTCGCTTCGAAGGGATGCAGCGCGCCCATGATCAGCGCGAACGGCTCGTTGTTAACCGGGCAGGCGATGATGAGGTTGAGCCCGCGTTCGTGGGCCGCCTTCAGCCAGCCCTCGTGGACCTGCTGATGGGCGATGTCCAGATGATGGGGCCAGTCGTCATAGGTGGGAAACCCCTTTCCGTGTCGGACCTTGCTCGCGGTCGCCCCCCTCATCAGGATTCCATCCCAGATCGTCTGAGGGATCGCGTGTTCCGCCGAGCTGCATGGACGCAGCGCCTGGCTCGGTGATCCCGCGTGGGACCCGTGCAGCCAGTTGCCGAAGTATGCGTATTCGGCGACTTGATGGACGTGCAGATCAGCGAAGCCGGTGACCGGTTTTTCGTCGTCCATCACTGGCCGCTCCACGTACTTGATCTGATAAGCGAACTTGTCCACGCGGAGCGCTGGCATCTTTGCGTCGATCTCGACGGTGACGAATCCGAACCGACCGTCCCCGACGAGGACGTCCTTCACCGGCGTCGAACCATCCTCCGGGAAGTGCATCTTCGACGCTTGGACGACCTGGCCATTCCGACCGTGCACGAGAATGTCGACGTCGGCTCCCGCCTTCCCGTCCAGCTTCTCAAGCACGATGGCAGTGCGGCTCCCCATGGGAGCTGGTGCAATGAAGGTACGCTTGCCAATCTTTTTGATCGTCCCCTTCTCGAACGTCGGCCCGAGCATCCGAGGTCCGATGGTGGCCCAGCCTCCCGCGGCCTTGCTGTTCCAGAGGCCCAGCATTCCCTGACCGATCTTCAGGAGCTGGTTGGGGATGAATCTGGCCGCCCATTCGATGTCGTTGGGTTTCAAACCGCAGTTCTCGACCTGCTTCTCGAACGAATCCCACATCTCGTCGATGATCTTCGTGAGGCTAAGCGCGCTCATGGTTTTCTATCCACGATTAGCCCGATTATCAGCATTGGAGCGTGTTTCATTGTGTGTGAGTGGACAAAATCGCGCTAACCGTGACAAGCCGAAAACGGTCGCGGGGGTGCGTGCCAGCTACTTTAACTCGTCGTTCAGATTCGTTCGGCATAGTTGTAATTAAAAGTGCGCTACGATTATCTGTTTAACGACTATGTTGTCTCGTTTGATTGGTGTCCTTGGTTTGATTGCAATTAAATCGAAGCCTCGGCCTAGTGTCTATCGGGGCAAATCCCTGAATTTTGCCTCAGGTCAACCG
>DATBDI010000132.1:0-14590 GCA_036270025.1 Candidatus Udaeobacter sp.
CGCAGGCGCGCTGCTTACAACCGAGTCCTGTTTGCTAAACAAGAACCGCAATCCAAATCTCTCACGCGACGAAATCGAGCAGCGTCTGCGAGATTATCTCGGGGTCCGCGATATTCTGTGGCTCGGCTACGGCATTGCAGGTGACGATACCGACGGACACATCGACGATCTCACACGGTTTGTTTCCGAGCGGACCGTAGTGAGCGTCATTGAAGAGGATCGCGACGACGAAAATTACGAGCCGCTCCAGGAAAATCTCGCGCGCCTGCGCGAAATGAAGATCGGACAAAATAACATCGAGGTCGTTACGTTGCCGATGCCGAAAAAAAATGTGCGCGAAGGGCTGCGCTTGCCGGCAAGTTACGCAAACTTTTACATCGCAAACAGCTGCGTGCTCATACCAACCTTTGCCGATCGAAATGACCAGGCGGCATTGTCAATTTTGCAAAAGTTGTTTCCTGGTCGGCGCATGATCGGCATCGATTGCCGCGAATTAATTTGGGGACTAGGCACGTTTCACTGCCTGACGCAGCAACAACCAGCTGTGTAAGGTAGAGGCGATTGACCTCAATCGCCTGCGGGCGGTTCGGTGAACCGCCCCTACCTCTCAATCCGCCGTCGGCCCAGGTTTGTAACCGCTGTTTAAGATTGCGTCGTGAAGATCAGGCGCGTGCGTTTTGCGGGCATCAAACGTGACGATCACGCGTTCACGCCCAAGATCCACGTTTACATCTTTCACTCCCTTAATTTTCTTGAGCACAGGGCGCAGCTTGCGCACACATTCGTCGCAATCTTCGCCCTCAGTTGCGATTTCGATCGTTTCCAATATCGCATGATCGCCCCGTTCGGGATTAAACGGATCGGCTGGGTCAGGATCGTTCGGTCGTGCAGGATCCATATTATTCAATTTTCTCTTTAACTAACGTGTGACGGGCATGCCGGGTAGTGTATCATTTTCAAAATGATACACCACCGCATGCCGTGGTCGCTTCGGTAAACTCTCAGTGACACCTGGCTTCAGCCAGGTGCTGAGCAGGGTTCCCAAATCAGCCGTTTCCAACGGCTTGTTCGGCGAATCGAGGATGTGAAAAAGCCGTTGAAACGGCTGCGGTAGTTTATGATCCATGAGCACCGGTCTGAAGACCGGTGTTACTGAGATAGGCTGGAAACTTCGCGCGCTATTGGTTCGAGCACACGTCAGCCGTTGCCACGGGTCATCCTCAACGAAGTGAGGGATCTCACACTGGGTGATGGATGACACGAGTCTGACTGCGTAACGGTCGCGTTATCGGTGAGGTCCCTCGCTTGCGCTCGGGATGACTGCAACTTCACGCGCGACGGGTTCGAGTACGCGCCAGACGTTGCCACGGGTCATCCTGAATGAAGTGAAGGATCGCACGCCAGCTGATCGATCACACAAGCTCGATTGCGTGACGCCATAATCATCGGCGAGGTCCCCACTTGTGTTCGGGATGACAGCAACTTCGCGCGCGACTCGTTCGAGCACACGCCAGACGTTGCCACGGGTCATCCTGAACGAAGTGAGGGATCTCACACTGCGTGATGGATTACACAAGCTGCCTGCGTAACGGTCGCGTTATCGGTGAGGTCCCTCGCTTGCGCTCGGGATGACCGCAACTTCACGCGCGACTGGTTCGAGCACGCGCCAGACGTTCTCGGTGAGAATCTTGTGGCCGGCTGCGTTTGGATGAATGCCGTCGGATAAATTCAACGATGGATCGCCTGCTGCGCCTTGCAAAAGATATGGAACAAGCGCGGCGTTGTTTCTCGCCGCAATGTCAGCGAACATTTTCCCGAAGGCCGACACGTAATCGTCATCGGTATAACCAGGCATCTGCATTCCTGCGATCACGACGCGAACGTTCCGATTTCGCGCTGTCACCTTATCGATGATCTGCTGCAGATTACTTTGAATCTGAGCTATTGGCAGCCCGCGAAACGCGTCGTTGATGCCAAGTTCCAGAATCAAGATGTCGATCCGGTGCTTTAAATGCGGCGGCAGCCGCTCCAAGCCGCCACCGGTCGTGCCGCCGGAGGCGCTCGCATTGATCACTTCAAAGCTCAAGCCTGCGGCTTGCAGCTTCTTTGCAAGCAGGGCCGGATACGCCTGACTGCGTTTAAGCATAAAGCCGTCTGACAGACTGTCGCCGAACACAAGAATGGTTTTCGGTTCGGCCGCAGGCGCGTGGTCGACAAAAACGAGGGACATCATGGCTAGAAACGCCGCGACAGCGTATTTCATTTAGAAATATTCAACGTCACCCGGCGTTGTAGGGCAACCGCTCCGGTTGCCAGCGCTGGGCAGGCGAAGCGCCCGCCCTACAGTCCCTCTTCGCTGTTGGACGTTGAAGCTTTTCCGCGTAACGGTTTAACTCTTCAACTGTTTAACTTTTTCCTATGCCAAATTTCGCTATCAATGGTTTCGGGCGCATCGGACGCAATGTCCTTCGCGCAATGACGCAAAAACAAGTCGAGCAAGTCCTCGCAATCAACGATCTCACCGACACGCATACTCTGGCGCATCTGCTCAAGTGGGATTCAGTGCACGGCAAATTCGGAGGCGAGATCGGTTACGATGACGAAAATATTATCGTCCGCAGCCACAAAATTAAGGTCTTAAAGGAGCGTGATCCGGCGAATCTGCCGTGGAAAAAACTGGACATCGATGTTGTTCTTGAATCGACCGGGTTGTTTACGAGCCGCGATAAAGCCGAATTGCATTTAAAGTCCGGAGCAAAACGCGTGTTGATCAGCGCGCCGGCAAAAGATCCGGACGTGACGATTTGTATTGGCGTGAATGACGATGTCTTTGACCCTGCAAAAGACAAAATTGTTTCCAACGCCAGCTGTACAACTAATTGCCTCGCGCCCATGGCGAAGGTCTTGAACGATAAATTCGGTATCTCGCATGGGTTCATGAGCACCATCCATAGTTATACAAATGACCAGCGCATCCTCGATTTCCCGCATGAAGACTTGAGGCGCGCGCGCGCCGCGGCGATCAATATTATTCCGTCAACAACCGGCGCGGCGAAGGCGATCGGCGAAGTGATTCCCGAACTGAAAGGGAAACTGAACGGCGGCGCTTTCCGGGTGCCCACTCCAGACGGATCAGTCACCGATTTCTCCGCGGTGCTCGACAAGGATGCGACAGTTGACTCCATCAACGCCGCCTTTAAGGAAGCGGCATCGGCCAAAAGTTATAAAGGCGTGCTCGAATACAGTGATGAGCCTCTGGTTTCCGAGGACATCGTCGGAAATCCCCACTCCTGCGTCTTCGATAGCAAGCTGACGCTCACGCTTGGAAACCGTTTCGTGAAAGTAGTCGGTTGGTATGACAACGAATGGGGCTACAGCAATCGCTGCGTGGAATTAATGGCGATGCTGGGCGAGTAGGGGATCGTAATCGTGCTCGTGATCATGATCGAAGCATGAAAACTTACTTTGATCAGGAAAAACTCGATGTTTACCAGGAAGCTATCGTCTTCTGTAGTTGGGTCGGCGATTTGCTCAATGAAATTACCAGCAAAGCAGCCGCGAAGGATCAACTCGATCGCGCCTCGACGAGCTTGCCTCTCAATGTTGCAGAGGGAAATGGGAAGTTCTCGGACGCTGATCGATCTAGATTCTTAGAGATTGCTCGTGGTTCGGCGCTCGAGTGTGCGGCATGTCTCGATGTGCTCGTAGCGCGAAAACTCATCGCTGCAGAGCGAATTGTCCCCGCGAAAGAGCAACTCGTGCGAATTGTTAAGATGCTTATGGGAATGCTCAAAAGATTTTCGGGAGGCGCGGAGTTCTTGCGTGAGGACGAAGGAACATATCCTGGCGAGTACGATCATGATCATGATTATGAGCACGAGCAGGAATAGATATGCAAAAGCTTTCGATTCGTGATCTGGATGTGCGCGGTAGACGCGTGTTGGTGCGCGTGGACTTTAACGTGCCGACTGAAACGCGCGGCGGCAAAATCCGCGTCACAGATGACACGCGAATCCGAGAGAGCCTGCCGACCATCAACTATCTGCGCGAGCACGGCGCCAAAACGATTTTGATGTCGCATTTTGGCCGGCCGAAGGGCAAGCCGGTGGAGAAGTATTCGCTTCGCCCCATCGGCGAACATCTGCATTCACTGATTCATCACCCCGTGATTTTCAGTCACGACACCACCGGCGACGTGCCGAAGAAAATCATTGACCACATGGACAAAGGTGATGTTGCGCTACTCGAAAATCTTCGGTTTCAGCCGGGGGAGGAAGCCAACCATCCGGAGTTCGCGAAGGCGCTCGCCGAACTTGGCGATCTCTATGTAAACGATGCGTTTGGCGCCGCGCACCGCGCGCACGCGTCCACGGTGGGCATCACCAAATTCGTGCCGAAATCGGCAATGGGTTTCCTGATGGAGAAAGAGTTGAAGCATTTGAAAGAAGGCCTTGAGAAACCGGCCAAACCATTCGTCGTCATCCTGGGTGGAGCGAAAGTCTCCGATAAGATCGGTGTTCTCAAAGCACTCATTGAAAAGGCCGACACAATTCTAATCGGTGGCGCAATGGCCAACACGTTTTTGAAAGCGCAGGGAATTCCCGTCGGAGCAAGCCGCGTCGAATCGGACAAGGTTGATCTCGCACATGAACTCCTCGAACTGGCGAAGAAGCGAGGCGTAAAATTCCTGGTTCCCATTGACGCCGTCGAAGCTGATGAAATTCGGGCGGGCGCCGATGTGCGAAACACAAGCCGCCTCTCGCCACAACATGGTATCACTGACAAGTGGCACGCGGTAGACATCGGGGCCGCGACCATTGCGCTTTATCAGGAAGAAATCGCCAGGGCGGAAACAGTCCTGTGGAACGGGCCGATGGGAGTTTTTGAAATTCCAGAGTTCGGGGAAGGCACGATTGCTATCGCCGAAGCAATGGCGCAATCCGGAGCCACGACAATCATCGGCGGCGGCGACTCAGTGACCGCAATCAAGCAGGCCGGCCTGGCAGACAACATGACGTTTATTTCCACGGGCGGCGGCGCATCCCTTGAATTATTGGAAGGCAAGCAGTTACCCGGCGTAGCCGCGTTAAGCGACAGGCAATAAGCTGTGCCAGTTCAAGGGCTCGTTTCGCAGGTTCACGTTGAACCTCCAACGCCGCATAAAGCGGGCCGGCCCAAAACTCTGATCACGGCAGTGACCAACTCGGCCATTGCTGCTAGCGCATTCCTTGTGACGTGCATCGTTCTGAACGCGATCCTGCCATTTCCCGAAATCGACGGCGGAGTCTCACAGAAATTCCGGTTTTTCGCGGCGCACAAAGACGAATTCGACACACTCTTTATCGGATCAAGCCGGATCTACTTTCAGATCTCCCCCGCTGTCTTTGATGGCGTCACGCGCGAGAGCGGGCTGCCAACGCGCAGCTTCAACTTCGGCATAGGCGGCATGTATTTGCCGGAATCCGCTTACCTGCTTGAGCAGATTTTAAACCTGAAGCCGCGGAACTTGAGATGGGTTTTCATTGAATACGATGAAATGCAAACGAAGTGGTCTCCGGAAAATCAGACCAGCCGTCGCGCGCTTTATTGGGCCGACTGGAAGCGGGTATCGCTTCTTTTGCGAAAACTTACCGACGCCGGCACGGGTCCGCTTTGGCTCGCAAGTCCTGCAAAACTTCGGGACATTATTCTGCGTCAAAAAGACGAGAAAAATACGCGTAGCCTGCTGACGTTCTATGCGACGCAGCTTGAAAGAAATTATACGAATGTCGCAAGAGCGGGTGATGTTTTTGGATATTTGCTGGGCCGCGATACAAAGGAACGTCGCGCCAGGTACCTTGGTGCAGTTAGCGACGGTTACGTTACCAAAGCGGGTCGAATGTCTCCCAGCCAGGCCGCAACGTATGAACGTGGGCTTGCGGCTGCGACGGCGCAAACCGCCACACATTCTCTTTCACCCTATGCGGTGGAAGCCTATCGGCAATGTTCCCAAGAAGTCAGGAATATTGGAGCCGTGCCAATCTTTTTGATCACCCCAAGTACGACAGAAATTAACATCGCCGCCGAAGGTGCCCAGACGCCGGGTGTTGTAATGGCGTTTAACAATCCCCGAACTTATCCGGGCCTCTATCACAGCAGCGTACGTCGGGATGGACAACACCTCACTAAATCGGGAGCAGAAGAATTCACGGGTATTGTCGCAGCAAATTTCGTCGAGCTTGCGCGAGCAGGAGATATCAAGTGATCAAAAACTAATGGCTCGCGGTTTAACTTCGAATCCGGTTCTCCGTCTGAATGTCTTTCGTTGAATTTCGCTTCCTCTGGTTCTTTCTGCTCGTGTTCATCGTGTACTGGACGATGCGCGGCAACACCGCGCGAAAGGTGTGGCTTCTCCTCTGCAGCTATGTTTTTTACGCAGCCTGGAATTGGAAATTTACGTTCTTAGTCCTCGGGTCCACGACGGTTGATTACATCGTCGGACAAATGCTCGGACGTAGTGAAAGTCCGGCATGGCGGCGCTTCTGGATTGCCACCAGCGTGTGCGTCAATCTCGGCGTTCTAGGTGTTTTTAAATATTTTAACTTTTTTGTCTCGTCGGCGTCCGAGTTCCTGGCGTGGCTCGGTTTACCGGCGAGCGCGAGCACGCTTAACATTCTTCTGCCGGTCGGCATTAGCTTCTACACGTTTCACTCCATGAGTTACACGATCGACGTGTACCGGGGGAAGCAGCGCCCAATTTCCAATTTTGTCGACCTTGCGTTGTTCGTCAGTTTTTTTCCGCCACTGGTAGCGGGGCCGATTGTCCGTGCAGTGTACTTTCTTCCGCAGCTCGTTTCGACCCGCAGATTCTCCAATATCGATGTGCGCGGCGCGGTAATGTTATTCCTGGCGGGATTCATTAAAAAGGCGTGTATCGCCGATGGAGTCGCACCTACCGTCGATCGCTACTTCGCTCATCCGGCAAATTTCACGCCAACGAGCGCATGGATTGGAGTGCTGTTCTACGCAATCCAGATTTACTGCGATTTTTCGGGCTACACAGACATGGCCATCGCGGCTGCCCGGCTACTTGGCTATCAATTACCTAATAACTTCCAGTTTCCATACTTTGCCAAAAACGTCTCTGATTTCTGGCGGCGCTGGCACGTTAGCCTTTCGAGTTGGCTGCGCGATTATCTGTATATTCCACTCGGCGGAAATCGCGGTTCCCGCTGGTTTGTTTACCGTAACGTCATGATCACCATGCTGCTCGGCGGGCTGTGGCATGGAGCTGCGTGGACGTTCGTTATCTGGGGCGCTTTGCATGGAACTGCGCTTCTCATACATCGCGAGTGGACGCGCTTAACCGAGGGGCTGAAGTGGGCCGCGCGGACAATGTCCTGGTTGGCCTGGCCGATTACGCTCTATGCGGTGTGCGTTGCCTGGATCTTTTTCCGCGCGCATGACCTTGCCGGCGCGGGAACAATACTAAAGCAGTTCACTCTATTTCACGGCGGTGGTGATCAACATTTTCACCGATGGTTGCTTTTGGTGATTGGCGCACTTGCCTTAATGCATTGGCTCAATTCTCGCCGATGGTTTGCAGAATCATGGCGACAGTGGCCCGCCCCCGTCTTCGCGGCGGCTTACGGTTGCACTTTTGCGATCGTCCTTTTATTTGTTCCGCCGCACTACACGCCCTTCATTTATTTTCAGTTCTGAGTCTGTAAGTAAGAATCAAATCCCATGCGCAAAAAATCGCCGCTGCCCTGCTGGTCATCCCGAGTGCAACGAGGGATCTCACAGGTGACGACAGATTTGCCACGCCCTCGATAAATCGGGAGGTTCCTCGCTTCGCTCGGAATGACAACTCAATGACATGAGAAAGAAAATCGTCGCCGCCAACTGGAAGATGAACATGACGCAGGGCGAGGCAGCCCGCTTTGTGGACACCTTCCTGCCGGATATCGGCGAAATTAACAATGTCGATGTTGTGATCATCCCGCCGTTTACCGCGATCGCAAAGGTCACTGAAGCATTAGCGAGAGCGCACAATATCAAAGTCGGCGCGCAAAACATGTACTGGGAGAAGGGCGGCGCGTTCACCGGCGAGATCAGCGCTCCGCTTTTGCGCGACTTGTTTGTGCACTACGTCGTGCTCGGACATAGCGAACGCCGCACGTTGTTCGGCGAGACTGACGATATGGTGAATCGGAAGGTGCACGCTGCACATGAGGCAAAACTGCGTCCGATTGTCTGCGTCGGAGAAAGTCTTGAACAGCGCGACAAGGGAAATGTTGAAAAAATTCTATCCATCCAGTTGCGTGGTAGCCTGGCTGGTCTGAAGCCAAAAGAACTTCAGGAAACAGTGATCGCGTACGAGCCGGTCTGGGCCATCGGGACCGGGCGTAACGCGACGCCGGCGCAGGCACAGGAAGCGCACGCATTCGTGCGCCACACCCTGGCCGAAATGGCGGATAAGACGACAGCTGAGCGCGTGCGTATCCAGTACGGCGGCAGCGTCAAACCAGAGAACGCGCGCGAGCTGATGAGCCAACCGGACATCGATGGCGCGCTCGTCGGTGGCGCCAGCCTCGACCCGCGGAGTTTCGCCCAAATCGTCAAGGCCGCACGCAACGAGTAGCGCATGCCTCTGGCTTGCGAAGTTTTTCGTTGGGGAACCGAGACACATGCCCTGCGTTTGCGACATTCGGTCTCCGTTCGATGAGGCGCGCGTTCTTTATTGTCGGGCCAACTGCAACCGGTAAATCCGAGCCAGCGGCTGACGTCGCACGTGACATCGGCGCCGAAATTGTCAGCGCCGATGCGTTTCAAATTTATCGGGGCCTGGATCGTCTCAGCGCGAAGCCAGACGATTCAACCCTTGCAAAGGCTCCGCATCATCTGATCGGCACAATGGCGCTTTCAGAAGAAATGAATGCCGAAAAATATCGTCGCGCTGCGTCGCACGGCATCGAAGAGATCAATTCGCGCGGCAAACTCGCCATCGTAGTTGGTGGAAGCGGACTGTATATCAGAGCGCTGACCCACGGACTCGCGTCGTTGCCGGACGCGGATCCGAAGCTGCGCGAACAGTTGAACGCGATGAACATCGATCAACTGCGCGTTCGCCTTGCAGAATTGGATCCCGAAACCGCGCGCAAGATCGACGTGAACAATCGCCGCCGCCTCACGCGCGCAGTCGAGATTTGCTTACTCACCGGAAAGCCTACTTCTCAAGTTGTAGCCGGAGTCGGTGACTCCGGCCGGCCGGGATCACCGATCCCGGCTACAGGCATCTTCGTGTATCGCGACCGGGAGGAGCTTTATGCGCGAATTAACGAACGAGTGGAAGCGATGTTCGAGCGCGGCGTCATTGAAGAGGTGCGTGCCGCCGGCGCAATGAGTGCGACCGCTTCGCAGATGATCGGCTTACGTGAAATTCGCGAACTGCTCGACGGAAGAATCTCGCACTTGCAATGTATTGCCGCGATTCAGCAAGCAACCCGCCGCTACGCGAAAAGACAGTTGACCTGGTTTCGGCGTCAAACTAGTTTTTTGCCGCTGAACTTGTCGCTTCTTACTCACAACGAAGCAAGGATTCTGCTCCGAATGCGGTCGGAGCTGCGAAGGGGTTCGGAGGTTTCGCACCAGGGATGATTGAAACGCGTCCGCGCAAAACACAGGAGCGCGCACTTCTGATAGGACTCGAAAAGCAGGGCGTTTCCAAATGGGATTTGCGTGATTCGCTTGATGAGTTGCGCGAGCTGGCTAACTCCGCTGGAGCCGAAGTTGTCGATACCGTCACGCAAAAACTGCAAAAGCCGACGGCGCCGTACTACATCGGCCGGGGCAAAGCGGAGTCGATCAAAGAGTCGTGTCAGGACCAACAGGTCACGTCAGTCATTTTTAATGATGAACTTTCGCCCGCGCAGGGTCGCAACCTGGAGAATTTGTTGGCGCGCAAGGTTCTCGATCGAACGCAATTGATCCTCGACATTTTTGCGCAGCGGGCGCGCAGCCGCGAAGGACGGTTGCAAATCGAGCTGGCGCAATTGCAGTATCTTTTGCCGCGCCTGACGCGGATGTGGCATCACTTGTCGCGGCAGACTGGCGGCATCGGCACGCGCGGCCCCGGTGAAACGCAATTGGAAGTTGACCGCCGGCGCGTGCAGGAACGGATCGCCCGACTCGAACGCGAGTTGGAAGCGGTGCGCAAAACGCGCGCGATCCAGCGCGAAGGCCGCAAACGACATCAATGGCCTGTCGCGTCTGTGGTGGGGTACACCAATGCCGGTAAATCGACGCTGCTGAATTTGCTCACAGGCGCGGACGTCGTGGCAGAGAACAAACTTTTTGCGACTCTAGACCCGACCACGCGCAGCTTCGTCTTACCAAACAAACAGCGCGTCCTCCTCACGGACACGGTGGGCTTTTTGCGAAAACTTCCACACACATTGATCGAATCGTTCAAGGCGACGTTGGAAGAAGTGCGCGAAGCCGATCTGCTCATTCACATTGCCGACTTGAGCCATCCGCGTGTGGACGAACAGATGGAAGCAGTGGAGGGAGTAATCAAGGAGCTGGACGCTTTTGGCAAGCAAACCCTGCTGGTGTTCAACAAAATCGATAACCTGCCGAACCGCGAGTTAGTGGAGTCTTACTTGAAACGCTTTCCTGGGAGCGTGGCGATTTCTGCGCGAACCGGGGAAGGATTTAATAATCTCGTGCAGGCGTTGGAGCACACGCTGGCCTCATGGCGATTACGCTCGCGCTTTCGCATTCCTGCAAATGAGAGCGCGCTCATCGCAGAGATTCACCGAGTGGGTCACGTGCTTGAACTGCGCTACGACGGCAACGACGCGGTGATCGTCGCGCATGTTCCTCCGGAACTGACGCACAAGCTGGAGCGTTACGCGGAGGCCTCGTGACGCAGGCAATCCTGCCTGCGAGGATTCGTCGCAGAGAATGTTGATTCCATATTGGATTACCGCCGAGGGCGGTATATCATTTGAAGCCTGAGGCACCGTTCCAAGGATCAAAATCATCCTATGACAAGCGATGAAAGTGTACATCAATCACGCGCGGCGGACCGAACTGGTGCTAGCGTGAATCGCGCTTTCAGCGCTGATGTTTTGTGACTTTAAAGCTGGGGCGTCGCCCCAGGCTCCAGGTGATGCTGCGCCTTTGGCGCGAAAGATACGCAGATAAGATTGTGCGTCACGATTGCGCAGCCAGCTGCCGCACCGATGATTCCACCCGTTGCGCGATTTGTGACCACCCTTCGCGATCGTTGGTTGTTGATTCAAACTCGAGCGCATCTCCAATCACCAGCTGGATTTTCACCGGCCGCGGAAGTTTTCCACTCGGCGGGAGAGCCTCAAAAGTTCCAACAAGACCGCAAGGCACCACGGGAACGCTCGTTTCCGCAACGAGCATGCCGAGTCCGTGCTTGAACGAGGTCATTGAGCCAGTGCGACTTCGGCCACCCTCGGGGAAGATGACGAAGATGGCTTTTTCTTCCTGCAATTTTCGTCGCAAATCGGCCAGAGCGTGCGGGCCGCAATTTTTCCGCCACATCGGCAATGCATTCAGCATGATTGCAGAGAAAATGCTGGCTGCCTTTGTTTGAAAGAAAACGTCGCCGGCGGCGATAGGAAACGCACGTTCACGATGCCGGGGATTTAGCGCCGCTCCGAGCACCAGCGCGTCGAGATGGCTGCAATGATTCGCTGCCAGCACAAATGGACCGTGCGGCGGCAGCTTCTCGCGACCGATGATTACAAGCCGATGCGCGACCGCGAAGTAAATGCGCAACAGCGAAAACCAAATGTGATGCGCAAAGTTTTCGAGCAGACCGCTTTCACGGCGGACGCTGCGAAACCGTTCGCTTGGAGTAAGACCGGTGTCGTGGGCAGGCTGAAGGTCCCAAGGCTCCATCACAATTGCCAGCCACTGAAAATTTGCTGCGGTTGGCCGGTAGCGAAGGGGACAAAATAACCGACGTAATGAAAGACAGCAGGCGCGACGAGAATAAGACTATCGAAGCGGTCGAGAATACCGCCATGACCGGGAATGAGCCTGGCAGTATCTTTCAGACCCAGGTCGCGCTTGATCGAAGAGAGCATCAGATCGCCGAATTGCCCCACGATGCTGACGATAACACCCAGGCCCAGCAAAGGAACCGGTGTATCCAGCGCGGTGCCGGACCACACAAAGTGCGCACCAATCGCAATGAGTGGAGTCGTCAGCGCGATTGCTCCGAGCGCGCCGCCAACTGTTTTGTTAGGGCTGGTGTTGGGAACAAATTTTCGCCGGCCAAACAAATGTCCGCAGACGTAGGCAAAAATATCGTTTAGCTCCACGGCGAAGATAATCAGCAACAGGATCGGCCGGTAATTCCAATCGTTTGCGATGTAGCCAAGATTACCGAGTGCGCTTCCGAAAAGAGCGAATCCCAGCACACCGAGGCCCACCCGTTGGATGTAGCCCTTCGGTTGGTCGGGGATCAAGCCGCCGGTGGCGATTAATGCGACCGTCAGTGGAAACAACGCAACAAACAGCGCGTACCAATTATCCAGGGCCGCGAAAGTGATAAGAAGAATACCGATTACCACGATCAGGCTGATGGTCCTCTCCCGAAACAACCCGGTCATGCGCGCGTATTCGCGATACGAAAGAAAACTCAACACCGCGACGGCAAGGATTGTCCAAAACGCGCCTGCCAGGATGGGAATCAGTATGCACAGCGCCAGCCAAATCCACGAGCGATAACGATCCCACAGTTCCTTGCGCTTTTCGCTGGTGGTGTTTGCTGCCCGGGTGGTGACGAAAATCAGGAGCGGCGACAACAGAAATAGAACGACGGCTGTTATCGTCAGGAAAACAGTCACGCGACTGTCAAAGGCGTGATGAAATCCAAAGAGCCGTTCGCGGGCAATTGCGTTCATTGCAGCGCGTCTGCGATTCGGCCGAGACGGCGAATCACTGTGATTGCCGAACCGACGATGATGACGAGAAGCCCAACGGTCACGAGACCGATGTGGGAATCATTGAAGGCGATCATCTGCCATGAACGCGGGGTGACCGCCGAGAACAAACTGATCAGGGTGATTACCAACATGCGGTGTTGTTTTGCCATCGGTCCGCAAAATTCGTTCGGCGCGCCAGCGATTTTTCCTGCCGCGCGAACATAGGCTGTAAAGATCGCAAGAATCGTCGCGACGTAACCAAGCACAACGTTTCCGCCCCACGCGAAACCTGCGCCGATGAATACTGCCGCATCCGAAACACGGTCGGGAATTTCATTGTAAAGTTCTCCCAGTTTTGAAGCGCGACCGGACGAGAGAGCGACCATGCCGTCAAGCATGTTTGCCGTTAGGCGCAATTGCGCGCCGGCTGCGGCGATGAGCCACAGGATTCGCGACTCAACACTCGACGTAAGACCGAGGGCGATCCCTGCAACAATGCAGGCGCACATCCCTGCGATTGAAATTCCATTTGGCGAAACGTTGCGCGCAGCGAGCCACACCGTCGCTGCCTGCGCCCACTTGCGATTGCGAGTGGCGATTGGCCGACGATCGATTGTTGTATTGGGCGTTGCCTGCATAAAATGCTGCCGTCAAGCGATACCAAGGCAGCCGGATCATGGGCAGGACAAAATGTGGCGCTTTCGCCTGTGCTAGCTGATTGATGCGCGCGCCGCGACTCTGTATGAATTGCGCGTTCTTAACGGCTCACGTCCGGCGCTTGCGGCGACTCGATCACTCGGGTTCGGTTGACACGGTTGCTTCGCCAGCGCCTTGCTCAAATGCCTGTTGCACCGCGCGCCAGGCTAGCATGGCACATTTGACTCGCTGCGGAAATTTTCGGACTCCCTGCATCGCGCGCAGATCACCCAAACCTTTCGGCGGTTCGGTATTCTCGTTTGTCACAAGTTCGTGAAACGCGCGGAGCATCTCCGTCACTTCCGCGCGGCTTTTGCCCTTCAATTTCATTGTCATCAACGACGCAGAGGCCTGACTTATGGCGCACCCGTGACCGCTGAACTTGATATCCTCCACTCCACCGATGGCGTCGAACTTCACGCCGAGATGAATTTCGTCGCCGCAAGCGGGATTGTCACCGTGCACGCGCACAGCCGCATCAGGTAATTCGCCGAAATTTCGCGGCCGACGCGAATGATCGAGAATGACTTCCTGATAAAGCTCTTCGATATCGCTCGTCATGAAAAGAACCGGACCGCGGCATTAAGGATTTCCATCATTCGATCGACCTCCTCCATTGTATTGTAAAAATAAAAGCTGGCGCGAGTCGTGCCCGATACGCCAAAACGGCGCATCAGCGGCTGGTTACAATGATGCCCGCCTCGCATCGCCAACCCGTGCTGGTCTGCGAACGTGGTGAGATCGTGTGGATGCGCGGAGTCCATCACAAATCCGATAAGTGCGCCGCGCTGTTCCTTTGGGCCAAACACGTGTGTCCCTGGCATTTCACTGAGGCGATCGGCTGCATAACGTGCCAGCTTCGAATCATGCTCGAAGATCGCTGACCGCCCCACCCCCTCGATGTAATCGATCGCCGCGCCCAGTCCGACGGCGCCGGCGATGTT
>DATBDI010000133.1:0-10113 GCA_036270025.1 Candidatus Udaeobacter sp.
ATGCCCGGCAGCGCGCAGAGGACAAAGGCCAGCGCGGACAGCATCTCGCGCGGAAATTGCAATCGATCGCCAAACATTTGCAGGGCCGTGATGCCGATGACGGCGACGAGAGTCGACTGGGTTAAAACCAGAACAACGGCTGCCCGAAACAGCGCGCGACTGCGCGCGAGATTGCCGGTCGCTTGCGAACGGGCGATAAAAGTCGTGATGGCGTTATCGAGTCCGAAGACCGCAATTTTGCTGGCCAGATCGGTATTCGCCCAGGCAACCGAAAACGTTCCCAAGGCAGCCGGTCCGAGAAGTCGCGCCACGAGAAAGATAAAGACGCCGCGGAAATTCGACGCCAACATCGCGATCGTGTTCAAGACGGCACCGCGTTTGAGTTCTACTCCGGTTTCGTCTACGTGCGCTGGTGCATCCACTGCTGGCGGCGCGACGTCGAGCGCAACTTGCGTTGGGCTCACTGACTCAGTGCGAAGTCGGTCAGAGGCTTCTGCGATTTCAGCGTTATCTGTCATCGTCACGATAAAGAAGTGCCTACGCTACAATTGAGTGCTCGGGGCCGCCAAAATTTTCTCGCAAAGCGTCTTGGTCAGTATCAGTGGGTGACGGCAGCCTTCATTGCATCGGGAAGAGGCTGTCGCTACACTTAGAGTTCCGCTCCGCCTAAACCGCATGAGCATTCGTCCCCAAGCTAAAAGTTTTCGCAAGGATTGACTATCCTAAGAGGGCCAGAAAATGGATCTCCCAGCCGGTATTCGAACTTTACAACGCACCGATCGCTGGGTTGGTGTGCCGCTTTGCGCCATTCTAACCCTTCTCAGAAGAATCCTTGGATGCGCCAGGCGTCCACGACCGCACCAGGTTCGGCGCATTCTCTTCGTCAAGTTCGCGGAGCAGGGCTCAACCGTTCTCGCTTATCCCGCAATTCGTCGTGCGATCGACATGGTGGGACGTGAAAACGTTTACTTCGTCGTATTTGAAGACAACCGTTTCATTCTCGACGCAATGGACGTCATTCCCGAGGAAAATGTGATAACGATCGCTACGCGCAGCCTTTTCGGGTTCACGCTTAGTACGCTGCGATCAGTGCATCGAGTCCGAAAAATCCGCGTCGACGCGGTCATTGATATGGAATTCCTCACGCGCTTCTCCGCAATGCTGACGTTCGCTACCGGCGCCAAATCGCGTGTGGGTTTTCATACTTTTTTTGGCGACGGACCGTACCGGGGTGACCTAATGACGCATCGGCTTTTCTACAATCCTCATCTCCATACAAGTCAAATGTTCGAAGCCATGGTCGAAGCATTGAGACGCGATCCAGCCGTGCTCCCAACGTTCGACTTTACACCTTCTGAAAACCAGCCACTCGCAAGCTTTCGACCATCGCCGTCTGAAGTTGCTGAAATCAATGCCTTCTTAGAGCGCGAAAATCCTCGTATCGGTTCTGCGCCGCTCATCCTGCTCAACCCGAATGCGAGTGACTTGTTGCCGCTAAGGCGGTGGCCGCCTGTGCGTTACGTCCAGCTTGCGCAACGGCTGCTTGAACATTACCCGGAGTTGTTTATCGGATTTACCGGTGCGCCGAGCGAAGCCGTACCCAATAACCAGATTGCAGACGAGGTTGGTTCTGACCGCGTCATCCGGCTTGCCGGAAAAACAACCCTGCGGCAAGTGCTCGTCCTTTACACCCGCAGCGCGATTTTAGTTACGAATGACAGTGGCCCGGCTCATTTCGCCTCGATGACGCCGATTCACGTCGTCACTTTATTCGGGCCGGAGACACCCGCGCTGTTTGCTGCGCGATCGCCAAACGCGATCGCCTTGTGGGCCGGCATCGCCTGCAGCCCGTGCGTGAACGCCTACAACAACCGGCAATCGGTCTGCCGCAACAATCTTTGCATGCAAGCAATCACAGTTGATGATGTTTTTAAAGAAGTTACCGGCATTTACGATTCTCTTAAGAGGACCACATCCGGAAATTCATCCGCCGAATGATGGATGTGCCAACTCATAGATCGCGCCAATTTTACTTCGCCGCTTTTGGGATAATCCTTCTCACGGTTGCAATTCGCCTTCCGTCTCTTTTGCATCCTCAGCCACTTGACAGCGAAGCAATGTATTCGGTGGTGGCGAACGAGATCGTCGACGGAGGTCAGCCCTACGCTGACGCAGTAGAGCGCAAGCCGCCGCTTCTCTTCTGGACGTACGCCGCGATATTTGAAGTAGCAGGCAAGTTCAACTGGAAAGCGCTCCACATAGTGGCGCTGGTATGGACGCTATGCGCGATGGCGGGCCTCTATGTAATCGGCCGCGAGTTGTTTGATCGCAATACCGGTTTGATTGCCGCGCTCTTCTACAGTGTTTTCCAACCCTGGGGGGTGTGGTCCAACCTCTCAGCTGACGGCGAAATGCTGATGAATCTTCCAATCATCTGGGCGTGGGCAATCGCGTTCCGCCGTAATTCATCGCGGATGCGACCCGAGCTTTTTGCAGCCGGTGCGCTTCTTGGCGCAGCTTTCCTTCTGAAACAGCCGGCCGCGATAGCAGCGGTTCCGCTCGGCATTTATCTACTTCTCCCAAGCTATCGAGCTAGCCGCAGTTTGACGCGAACGAATTCGATTATTCAGGCAGCCATGCTCACGGCAGGATTTTTCGCAGCTCTCGGTCTCGTGACGATCATCCTTTGGAAACAAGGCATCCTCCATGACGCGTTTTACTGGATAATTGCCGATCATGACGTTCCGCACATTTTTTGGCAGAAGGGAGTCGTGAGAACATTGGCCTTCCTCGGAGCGTGTTTGCCTTTGGTAATCGGGTCGATCATGGCGTGCCGGGATGAGGATGAAATTTGGGCTGGGAAAATACCGGAACGAACAGCGCTTCTTGGATTGCTCGCTGCCTCAGCGATCGGCGCTGCAGCAGGGGCACGCTTTTACCCTCATTACTATGTCCAGCTGATTCCTCCCCTTGCACTGCTCGCAGCATCCTACTATGGGCGACTTTGGTCCCGGACGATTCAGCCGCCGCACTGGCTGCTGCGACCCAGGGTAACTTACGCGTGGCTGGCTCTCACAGTTATTACCTTCTCAATCATGCACTGGGCGGGCCTGGCTCCGCGACGCTTGCCGTCTGAGGCGGGACGATACTTGTTCACGCATTCGAACCCTGAGGATAGAATTTTCGTCTGGGGTCAGAAGATGCAGATCTATCTAGAGGCCCAGCGACGTCCTGCCTCTCGTTACATCACAACCTTTCCGCTTACGGGCCATGTTTTCGGGGGACGCGTCCCAGGTTTGGATATCCGTAGCAGGATTTTGCCCGGCGCCTGGAGCACTCTCCAGCAGGATTTTGCCAGGCATCCGCCAGCCTACATCGTCGATGTTCAGGCCGACCCGAAGACCGCAGAGTCCCCAGTAAGCGACTTTCCGATTCTCGCGAAGCTTTTGAAGGAACATTACCAGCCGGTCGCGCGCACCGCTGAAAGCGTAATTTATCACCGAGACGATTATCGCGCCTTGGCGCACGATAGCCCGACAAGCAACCGCTAGGTCTTGACGAAATTGGACCTTGCTGCCGGTATCTCTGCTTTACAACGCACCGATCAATGGATTGGTGCACCACTTTGCTTCAAACCAGTATGCGAATCTTAATTACAGGAGGCGCTGGTTTCATCGGCCGGCATATCGCCGAACACTTCCAGGATCGAGTGGAGGTGCGCGTTCTTGATAACCTACGCTCCGGTTTTAAGGGCAATTTGTCTGGCTTGGGCTGCCAACTCATCGTCGGCTCAATTCTCGATCGCGATCTCGTGAGAAAAGCTGTGAAAGGCGTGGACTATGTCTTTCATCTCGCGGCTATGGTGAGCGTGGCGGAATCCATACAGAAGCCGAATGAATGCGCCGAGATCAATGCTGAAGGCACAGCGATTGTTTTGGAAGAGGCGGCGCGGGCGCGAGTGAAAAAGCTGATCTTCAGCAGCTCGGCTGCAATTTACGGCGACAATCCAATGATTCCAACAATTGAAAGGATGCCGGCCGAGCCGAAAAGTCCGTATGCCGCGAGCAAGTATGAAGGCGAACGGCACTGCATCGCTTTCACGGATGAAGGGCGACTCGCCACTGTTTCCCTTCGCTATTTTAACGTCTTTGGTCCCTACCCGGACCGGCGAAGTGAATACACCGCGGCCGTTCCGGCTTTTATTGAGAAAGCAATCAGAAACGAGCCGATTACGATTTTCGGAGACGGCCGGCAGACCCGAGACTTCATTTATGTAAAGGATGTAGTCGCGGCCAATGCGTTCTTCGCGTTAAAATCGCAGGCAACCGGGGCCTTCAACGTCGCTTGCGGGCGGCAGATCACAATAACCGATCTGGCCCTAACCATTCGCAACCTTACCAAGTCTAGCTCCACGATTGACTACGGCCCGGCGCGACGCGGCGACGTGAAACATTCAGTCGCAGGCGTGGATAAGACTCGAAGGGCTGGCTTTAGGCCCGTTTGCGATTTAGCCGAAGGATTGCGTGCAACAATCGAATTTTTCAAAAAAGACCTAGCGGCCATTGAGCAGGGCCATCACGTATGACCCGATGTCAGAGCCGCTGGATCAACGTGATCATCATCGCGCTGGTTGTGATCCTGCGTTTGCCCACTCTCTTGCCGTCGCTGTACAACAGCGATGAGGGCTGGTACGGGATAATCGCGAACGATACCCTGGACGGCGGGACATTCTACCGGACGGCGGTGGATACAAAGCCGCCAGGCATCTATTACATTTACGCCGCCGTTTTCAAAGTGGCTGGGAAGAACAATCTTCTTGCCGTTCATGTCGTCGCCATCCTTGTCGTCGCAGCCACCGCGTTGGTTTTACGGCGGATTGGCGCGCGAGTGGGGGACGATTGGGCGGGCGCATGGAGTGGCATGGGATACGCCGTTTTCGTCCATGCCTACCGGCCGGCTGACACACTCTCCGCGAACACCGAGATTTTCGCGTCTCTTTTTCTCGCGCTGAGTGTCCTCGCCTTCTTGCAAGGCGAAAGAAAAGCGGTCTGGGGTTGGATGTTCCTTACTGGCGCCCTGGTCGGGCTGGCGACTTTGATTCGGCAGCCCTCGGCCGTGACTTTGGGCGCAATGCTGGCGTATCTCGTTTACCTCTGGCTCATTCCCCGTTACCAATCACTCGGACGTGTTTTGGCAGCAGGCAGCGGTCTGATAATTGGATTCATCGCGGTGATCGCCGCACTGGCGTGGTATTACCAGTGGCTCGGGAATCTGCATGACGCGTATCTGTGGGCGTGGGCGTTCGCCGTTCGCTATGTCGAGTCTGAAACAACCTTCCTTTATGTTCTGAAACGTCTCGTCACGGTTCATCTCGCTGTGATGCTCGCCTGGGGCCTGTTGTGGTATTTTGGTATTCGGCAAGTGATTGAGACATTTAGATCTTTTCGGAGCAGAAGGGCTGTGCCCACCGAGCAGGTGCTGCTTATTTTCTGGTTGGTCCTCAGTTATCTGGCGATCTTTATTGGATGGCGATTTCCGGGACATTATCATTTGGCAGTACTTCCGGCGCTTTCGATTCTCGCCGGCCAGGCGTTCGCACGCTTTGTCGCGGAACAGCGACGTTCTCCTCAACCGCGCTGGCGATGGGTCCGAGCAGGCATTATTGGTGCGGCAGCCCTGCCGGCGATAGGTTTTCTCGTCGGGGCCTTCGTAGTGCGAACGCAGACGCTCAATTTTCTTCCGATTGTTCACTACATCGTCGAGGAGACGACCCCGAACGATCGTATATTTGTCTGGGGAAGTTGCCCGCAAGTCTACAGCTTTTCCGGCCGGCGGATGGCGACGCGTTTTGTGAGCTGCTCACATCTGGTTGGTGCCTACGCCAGCCGGCCTCGCCAGGTAACAGATAAAGGGAAGAGCCTGTTTCCGGGGACTTGGGAGATGTTTCGGGCCGACTGGGAAGCGCACCCCCCGGTGCTCATCATCGACATGTCAACGGTGGACCGGTTCTCGCCCGCGCATCCCATGACGCGCTACCCCCTGCTTCGTGCCTTCCTCGGGGAATATCGCGTGGAGACGGTGATCGATGGCAAAACAATTTATCGTCGGCTTTGACACCAGAATTGAAACAGCGGCGCATGACGACAAGGAGGCCAAGCATCACGGTTGTTTATCCAATGTTCAATGAAGAAGAGAACATCGAGCGCGCAGTTCACTTCGCGGAGGCGGTCCTGACCGATATGACGTCTGATTATGAGATCCTCATCGTTAATGATGCGAGCACCGACCGATCAGCGGACATCGCGGAAGCATTGGCCCGGGCAAACCCTTGTGTAAGGGTGTTCCATCACGAACGGAATTTGAAACTGGGAGGCGCTCTTCGCACCGGCTTTAGCAACGCGACGAAAGAGCTGGTGTTTTACTGTGACTCGGATTTGCCGGTCGATCTCATGGAGTTGAACCGGGCCGTGCACATCATGGACTTTACAAGGTCCGACATTATTTCGGCTTATCGTTTTGATCGCACTGCGGAAGGACCTATCCGCACCCTGTATTCGGTGGTTTACAATTTGCTTATCCGTTTCCTTTTTCCGTTGCGGGTGAAGGACATCAATTTCTCCTTCAAATTATTCAAGCGGGCGGTCTTGGATAAGGTGGCGTTGGAGGCGGAGGGTTCGTTCATCGACGCGGAACTGCTAATCAAGGGCAAGTTGCACGGGTTTAAGATCGTACAATTCGGCGTAAATTATTTTCCCCGGAATCGCGGCACTTCTACTCTGGCCAGTCCGGACGTAATCTTTAAAATGATTCGGGAACTGGTTGCATTCCGGATGAAGATGCGACACGAAATCCGAACGGTCCGGCTGTCAGAGTCTTGAAACAGCTGATTGTTAACGCGGATGATCTGGGACTAACGCCGGGAGTCAACCGAGGAATCCTGCGGGCGTTTCAAGACGGAATCGTAACGAGTGCCTCGTTGCTTGTGACGGGGAGTGCAGCCGAAGAGGCTGTCGCATTGGCTTGGCAGAACCCCGAACTGGATGTTGGCCTGCATCTGACGCTGGTGGAAGAGCGAGCCGTCCTGGGTCGCGAGATTTTACCGACTCTGGTTGATGAAACCGGACGGTTTCCCCGCACGAGTGGTGAATTTTTCAGACGCGCCTTTCTCGGGCGCATCAACTGGGATGACGTCGAGCGTGAGATCGCGGCACAGATCGCGCGTTTTCAGAACACAGGCCTACGGCTGTCCCATCTTGATAGCCACCAACATCTTCACATGTTCCCGCCTGTCTTCAAAATCGTTAGGCGGCTTACCCGCAGGATGGATAATGTTTGGATTCGCAATTCTGCCGGCCCGTGGCGAAAATCGCCGGGCGTCCTAATGGGACGGTGGGTACGGCAGCTTGGTTTGAATCTGACTTGCCTGTCAGCACGAGTTTTGCTCGGACCGCCCCCGCCGCAAATGCCGGATGGTGTGTACGGATTCGACGTCAGCGGGTGTTTAACTCGCTCTGCGCTCGAACAAATGCTTCGGAAAATTCCTGATGGCCTGTATGAATTGATGTGCCATCCCGGCGAAGATGACGCTGAGACGCGGACGCGATACAGTCATTGGGGCTATCGATGGGCTCAGGAACGGGAGGCTCTGACCGCCCCCGAAACGCGAGTGGTTCTAAAGGAACAGGAAATTGCACTGACCTCGTTCGTGCGGGCGGTTGGACGTAGGAGTAGCTTAAGCTCCTAAAAATTGCGTCGCGAGTAACTAGCCCTGAACTGAATCTTTCCGATTAGCCGCATGAAGCTCTTGGATAAAATCGGCCGCTAATTTTCCAGCTATAACGTTTTGGAATCGGGAATCTTTCGTCGTTCCTTAACTCCGGATACCGACAAAGCGGCGCACCGCGCCATGACAAATCCAGATGGAACGCATTAGGTGAACAGCAGCACTAAGGGCAGCCCATCCGCAGATGACCGCGTAGCTTTGCGGAAAAGCGTCCAACAAAAAACCACACGCCAGGATCCAAACGTAAACGTTCCTTCTAGCTGCGATCAGCCGGAAAGCACGGTCGAACGGCGCGACGTCATCCAGCAGTCGGCCTTTAGCCATCTTCACCGGGCGTTTCGCGAATTCATGCAATAAGCGCGACCCGAAGATCAACGCGAAAAAGTAAAACGCGTTGGGAAATTGGCCGCTTCGCCACAATTGAAAAGCGATGGCCGCCCACCACGAGTTCTCGATAAAATAATCGAGATAATGTTCCCATTTGCCGCGCTCGGTCGTTTCGATTTTGACGCGCGCCTGTTTTCCGTCCAGTCCATCGACGATACCAAATATGAGAGCAGCAATGATTCCGGGCCCGGTACGGCCAACTGCGAATGCGACGGTTGCGCTGCATCCAATGATGAAGCCCGCAATCGTAATTTGGTTCGGTGTGATTCGCGTCTTGCAAAGAAGCGAGATTATTGCGGTCTCGATCGGTGCGTGAAGGTAAGCCGGCAAGTCGAGTGTTCCATTTTGCGCGGAATCGAGAATGACGCGCTCCGCTACACGACGGCTCTGCTCTGGCGGTGCTGAAAAACAAAGTGGCCTCACGCGCCGACGCATGCTGACGACGTAATCATCCTCCTTGGCCGCATCGACGATATCGATCTCGCGATTATCGATCTTGTTTTTGACTTCCTCAAAAAGAGGCGCAGCCGGCGAAAGCGCAGAGAGAAAATCCCTTGTGACCAATGCGGGCCCAAATGGATTGCGGATTAAAGATCGCGCAAATTCCGGTGGATTTGAATCGACAAGTGCAGCAGATGAACTTTTCGCGGAGAGAGCGGCAAGCAGGCGCGCATCACAATAAATATTTCCCGGTATTATTAGGAAGCGGTCCGACGGGATTTGTTCCAAAAGCAGTTGCGCCGTCAGAGATTCAGATAGCCGCGGGACAAGATCGACAATTACTTTTTCACGCGCCCACGAACGCTTCGCTAATTCAGCCCCGACGATCTCCGGCGTTGTGGAAAAAACAATCGCGTGGCGAAATCCTAGTCGCTGCAAAATGCGGAGCAAACGTTCGAGTAAGTTGACGCCGCACAATTCGGTCAACGCCTCGGGCGCATCCGCAATTATGATTGGCAGGATATTCTCCATCGCCTCGCGAGATTAACGGTGGAGCAGCGAGCGTCCAACTGTCAGCGACGTCTCGCGCCGCGCGGGTGGCTGGCGTTGATCAGGCCGTCTTTCATCTCATGGATCCAATCGCAGGCTTCGGCGATGACGGGATTGTGCGTGGCCAAGAGCAGAGCTTTGCCGCCTTGTTGCACGATATTTTGCAGCAGCTCAAAGGCGCGCTCGGAATTGGCGGTATCAAGGTTGCCGGTGGGCTCGTCCGCCAGAATGATTTTTGGATCATTTGCCAGCGCCCGGGCGATTGCCACACGCTGTTGCTCGCCCCCGGAAAGATGACGACTGGGCCTCCGCAATTTGTCGCCCAAGCCAACCGCTTCGAGCAGACCGGCAGCGCGTTCCCGCATGTCACTGTCGGAAAGCTCCCCGAGCTTGCGCATCGGAATCATCACGTTCTCCTGCGCCGTGAAATCCTCCATCAGAAAATGGAATTGAAAAATGAAACCGATGAATTTGCTCCGTCTGTGCGCGAGCTCGTCGTCGCTAAGTTGCGAAACTGCCTCCGATTGGATTGAAACGCTGCCGGCGTCGGGAAGATCGAGCAGTCCGAGAATGTAAAGCAGTGAGCTCTTGCCGCATCCCGACGGCCCAACAACTGCGTGGACACTGCGGGACTCGATATCCAGCGATACGCCGCGGAGAGCGTGCACGCGTTCTTCTTCTTCGCCCAAATAACGCTCTATCCCTTCGCAACTGAGACAGGTCTCTGAGTTCATCTGGATCCTCGAATCGTGACTACAGGTGGCAATTCAGCAGCGCGACGCGCAGGGACATAACTCGCGATGAACACCGCCAAAATCGCCAGTAAGGTCGCAAAGACGTAGTGTCTCCAGTCCCAGGTCACTAAAAAGTAATTCGTATACAGCAAACCGCGGAGACGAATAGGAATGTGCGATACGCCCCAGGTCATTAACGCTCCAAGCAAACAACCGAGC
>DATBDI010000134.1:0-2926 GCA_036270025.1 Candidatus Udaeobacter sp.
CCGCGTGGCTGTCGAGGAGGGCCAGCCTGTCAAATTGGGTGAGGCGTTATTCGTTTTGCGTTCCGACGAAATCCGCGGTTGGGACATGCAATTTCGGACTCTTACTGAAGATTTACGCTCGAAAGAAGAAAGCCTCGCTCAATCTGAGACTGCCTACGCTGCCCAACTTAAGATTAAAGAGGCCGAGATTGAACAGGCAAAGAGCGAAGTGAAATTTCGCGAAAACCACGCAGTAACCAGCAGAGAGCTGGTCACGCGCCTGGAGAAGCTGGCGACGCAGGGCGGTTTTTCGCAAGTCGACATGATCAAATTGAAACTCGACCTCGCCGCATCGGAAAAAGATTTCAGTGTAGCTCAGAGAAGTATGCAGCAGGTGAATCTCGATCGGGAGCGAATCCAAATGGAGCATGCGCGCCAGCGGGGCGAGCAGCAGGCAGAGATTGAAAAGTTAAAGATGCGCATCGGTGGATTAAAAATTGATCTGGAAAATACCCAGCAAAACCTGCTTACGATTCGCAGCCCATACGACGGCGTCATCATCGCCATGGACCAGCGCACCGTCGGCAGTTTTGTTCAGCAGGGACAGGTGCTTTGCCAGCTGGCAGCAAAAGAAGCAAAACCACGCGCCCGAATGATTTTGCCGGAAGCGGGTCTTTCAAAACTCGCAATCGGCCAGCGCGTTCGGTATTTTTTTGAAGCATTTCCTTATCAGCGCTACGGCGCCGTAACTGGGAAACTCGACTGGATTAGCCCGTCGTCTGTTACTTCGACCGACGGCCGCCATTTCATCGCACTTGGATCACTAGATCGTTACCAAATTTCTGCGGGGACGGGACAACAGTTAACTCTCCGAGTCGGGATGAGAGGAGATGGGCACATCATCGTCGGCGGGCGAACACTGATTGAATACGCCTTCGAACCAATTCGACAATTGCGTGAGAGTATGAAGCCGTAAATCACGACATGCCAATGCGAGAGGCGCGTTCCAAACTGAGAATTGAAGACCTGACAACGAGCAATCAAGCCATGGCTCGTTGCTTGCAGTTGGCAGCGCTTGCCACGAAGTCCGACGTGCCAGTGGTGCTGTTGGGTGAGACGGGCACAGGCAAAACCTTGCTCGCTCATGCCATCCACAACTCTTCGGCGCGGGGAGACCGGCCGTTCATTGCGTTTAACGCCTCGGCAATAAGCGACACGTTGCTCGAGAGCCAGCTATTCGGCCACGAACGCGGCGCCTTCACCGGCGCGCAGCAAAGCGTCAAAGGGAAATTCGAGCTCGCCGACGGCGGTACACTTTTCCTGGATGAGATCTCCGAAATGAGTCCCCTCGCCCAGGTAAAAATCTTGCGCGTGCTCGAATACGGCGAATTTGAGCGGCTCGGCTCCGAACGGATGCTCACTTCCAATGCGCGGATCATCTGCGCATCAAACTGCTCGCTGCGAGAACGAGTGCGGGAGGGAAAGTTCAGGGAAGATCTTTATCAGCGTCTCAATGGCCTTACCCTTCTTATTCCTCCGCTTCGTGAACGCTTTGAGGAATTGCCGGCGTTAATTGCCGCCGAATTGAAGATGGCTGGGTTAAAAGAGGGCAAAAACATCACCGCCATTCATCCGCACGCGATGGACAAGTTGCTTCACCACAGCTGGCCCGGAAATCTTCGCGAGCTCAATCACACAGTGCGCACCATGACCCTTTTTTGCGATGGCTCGGTGATTATGCCCGAGCACGTCGCCTTTCCTCCCGACCTGGGGCCAGATCGAGCTACCTCTGAATTCGCCAAGTCGTCACCCGCTCTCGCCAGTAACAACCAGGAGAGCGACGCTGGTATCGATCTGTCGATGGAAAGCGCGATGAACAGGCACGTCCGATTCGTCTATCAGCAAGCTAATCAGAACCAGCGCCGTACGGCAAAGTTACTCGGTATTTCTCGATCAACTCTCGCACGATATCTTCGAGGCATGGCCCAAAAATAGAGCACCGTCGGCCTAAAAACGAGCCGAAGTGGCCTTAGATGAACTCTCACGTTCGCTCGCCCTGCCAGGGCAGTTGCGTATTTTCGGAGTGAAGCTCTGTGTAACTCCTTCTACGCTAAGGAGAAATGAGCGGATCATCTTCATGGCAACCAGATCTTGCGCGACTTGGCACAGATACTGATAACAGAGATGATCAAAGTGAGTGCACCGAAGAACAAGAATGCGCCCGCCGGAGAGTCAGAAAATCAAAGGCCCAAGCGCAAGAAAGCGAAATTGATTCGTCTGGATGACCTGATTCCAAAACAGGACGTGACAGGCGGGCAACAATTGCTTTTCGGTGCCAGTGACACAACGCAATCAATCAACAACCCAACAAAGGACAAGTAACAGACATGAGAGACAAGAAAAAGACAAAGATCAACATCCGCGACCTAAAACCGAAAAAAGATGCCAAGGGCGGTATGGTCGCCAATGTCAGCACTAATGCCAGCACCTCGGCCCATAGCATCCAGAGTCGTGGCACCCAGAGTCACCAGATAAACCGCAAAGGATAAATAACAAACATGAGAGACAAGAAAAAAACAAAAAACGTCAACGTACGTGATCTGAAACCGAAAAAAGATGCCAAGGGCGGTGTGGTCGCCAATGTCAGCACTAATGCCAGCACCTCGGCGCGTAGCATCCAGAGTCGTGGCACCCAGAGTCACCAGATAAACCGTCCCGGCCGCGGCGATTAAGGTCACAGACTAAAGAGCGGCCGATGGTTCGATCCCGCGGCGCGGTTCTTGTCTATCTTTTCTTCGACTGTCAGCAAACAGTCTCACGAACCAGAGGGGCGGCGGTTCTCCCCAATTTGAACGGCAGTCCTTGCGGCAAAAACAACCGCATCAGGACTAATTAGTCCAAAGACCGCACGATGAATTCTTCATCCGTGCGGTTTTTTGATGTACTT
>DATBDI010000135.1:0-3519 GCA_036270025.1 Candidatus Udaeobacter sp.
GCGCCGAAATACGCCGGCCAATACAAGGTCAATCCCATCGCTATGCTTTTGACCACAAAGCTGATGTTGGACTGGCTCAAGGAAACCGAAATGGCCACGCGTCTTGAAACCGCAATTGCTCGCGTCATCAAGGAAGGCAAAGTGCGCACCTACGATATGGGCGGGAAAGATTCCACACTCGGCGTGGCCACAGCTATTGCCGATTACGCGAGTTCATAAACCAAGAGACGCTAGTTGATGCTGTCCTATTTTGCTTTCTTGAGCTGGAAAAATGAAACTCTATCTCGAAACGACCGTGCCCAGTTTTTTGTTCGCAGACGACGCGCCCGAGAAGCAGGAAGTCACGCGGCAATTCTTCAAGTGGCTCGCGATTAGTCCTGACAAGCTTTACATCTCAGAATTGGTGCTGGCCGAATTGAACCGCGCCTCTCCAGATGTGCGCAACAAGCTGTTGGAAGCTGTAGTGCGGTTGCCGGTGGAAAATCTTTCGATCACCGATGAAGCCGTGGATTTGGCGGGGCGATATGTCAGAAACGGTGTAATTCCTGCCCGCTATCGGGATGATGCTGTGCATGTGGCATTGGCAGTTCTCAATAATCTGGATGTTGTGGTAACATGGAACATGAAGCATCTGGCAAACGTGCGACGGATCGAAGGAATCAACCGGACAAATCTAGCTATGCGCCTTCCGCTGATCCGCATCCACACGCCAGAGGAGGTGATTGATTTGTGAAAAAGATCGAATTGCGCGAATCGAAAAGGTTGTTGCAGGTTCGGAAAATCAAACAGGAAATAGCCCGTGAAGCGGAGAAAGACCCCAAATATTATCAGCGGCTCAACGGCTTGGGAGCGAAGCTGCTTAAATCCTCCCACACACGGCGGAACTCAAACGCGAAGCAGTCGAGGCGATGAAACTGACCTACGATCCGCGTCGGAATATCGGTTACCTGCGCTTCACGAGAAAACCGCGGAGGTCGAAACCATCCAGGTGAGCGATTCACTCAACGTGGACATTGCGCCAGATGGTACGATCTATGGCATCGAGCTTTTGAACGCCAACCAACAGCTCGGTGGCGACAATGGCGGTCACTTTGTCATCGTCAACGAAGCAGCCGGCAAAACCGAAGATATCGCGCTGGAGATTTAGACGCAGATTGCCCGCGTCATCGCGGAAGGCAAAGTCCGCACGTACAATATGGGCGGCAAAGATTCGACTCTTGACGTGGCCAAAGCCATCGCCGATTACGCGAGCTGACTGACAAAGCGGCCCGCGAAACACGCGAATTGACACGAATTTTTCACGATCGCGATTCAGGCGACGAACCTCGCGGCAAGATCGACCTAACTTCGGTCAAGCATTTAGTTAAACTCCTTCGGCTGCGCGCTCACGCGAAATTGATGTTGCCGGCGAGTCCTGATTCGCCGGCAGAATTCAGCAGCCGCAGGAGATTAGCGCATTCCACAATACGAGATCGACGCCTGATCAAAACAATCAGGCCAAAGTGAGTTCGCGACCGCGCCAGCGGAATGAAGTCGTCGCGATTGCAGGTGATTAGTAGCAACCGATTTGCCGCTGCGTAGTCCAATACAACCGGATCCGACGATTTTTTCGGCATGACGTTGCGAAGCAGCAGGACATCGTAACCGGCCTCCATCAAGACACGCGCGACTGCGTCGGGCACGTCGTTGTCCAGCAGAAAGCGCACGCGACTACCGGACCGGGGTCATCGACCCCGGCTACAAGGGCTCGGCCATTTGTCGCGCAATCAAAAGATCAATTTCACCGCGATGATCTTCGTAGTACGCAAGACATTCGTAAACCTGCGCGCGCGTGATGTCGGGAAAACAGTTCGATATGGAATCAATGGTCTCGCCGCTTTGTAGAAGGCCGATAATGTCGTGCACGCCAATTCGCGTGCCTTCAATCCGCGCATTTCCGCCACGGATTCCTTCCGTTTTCACGATGTAACGGTAGTTCGTCGCGGTTTCCATAATGCGAATTGTATCATAGCTCCCGCCGATTCGACACCTTAACTTGCTTGGCCGGAAACGTGATCCGCCCAGGGCGTCGCCGTTTAGGCTGGGTAGCGTTCGGTTTCGGCGCCTCGCCCGAAACAACCTTTCTCCGCAATCGAGAATTAAAACGAACCCACGAATCACTCACCTTCGCCAAGGCTTCGGCGCAGCTGGCGCGAATTCACGCGAAATATTTTCTCACGTCTGATCTCCGCCCTCTGACATTTGGATTTCGAGTAACTCGTGTGATTCACGGCCAAGAATCCTCGCGTATCCGGGTTTGCACGCCCGAGGAACCGATGGGAGTGTCGGCGTTCGTTTAAGCCATGAAAATTCAGTATTTCCAGGACACAGATACACTCTATATCGAGTTTAAGGCTTCAAAGGTGGCGGAGACCCGCGATCTGGACGAAAACACGCTTCTTGATTTGGATGAGAAAGGCAATATCCGCGGCATAACCGTCGAGCACGCCAGCGATCGCGCCGACATCCCGCGCTTCTCATACGAGCAGGTCACAATCTAGAAAGCGACCGCCAAGTTGATGCTCGACTGGCTCAAGGAAGCGGAGCACGCGACGCGCCTGGAATCGGCATTGCCCGCGTGATCGCCGAAGGCAAAGTCCGCAGCTGCGAAAAACATGTCCGGTCAAAGCCTGCCCGCCGCGGCGGGCGGCGACACGGACTCGCCCCACCGCGGCGGGCAGGCTGTGGCGAGGGCGGCAAAGACTCAACGCTAGATGTCGCCAAAGCCATCGCGGACTACGCGAGTTAATGATGCCACACCGTGTTTGGCGAATATGACGGCGACCGGACCGGAAAGAGGTTTGACGGCCTTTCGGTAAGATGCCATCTTACTCGGCATGACAACCTCCGTTTCCAGCAAAGGCCAGATCGTTCTGCCGGTGGAGATCCGCCAGCAGGACCACATTGAGCCGGGGCAGGAATTCGAAATCGAACGCCTCGACCGCGGCGAATACCGGCTGGTGCGGAAGAAAACCGGCCCGCAAAAGGGGCTGGTGGATTTGCTTTTGTCCTGCCCGGAAAAAGGCTTCTTCGTGCCGATTGAATCGGAATCCACCGATACACTGTGACCTATCTTGCCGACGCCAACGTTCTGAGCGAGGCGACCAGGCCCGCGCCGGATGCGAAAGTGCTCGATTGGCTCCGGGCCAACGAAAGTGAAATCGTCGTTGACCCTATCATCCTCGGAGAAATCCAATTCGGCATTCTACTCCTCCGGAAAAGCAAGCGTCGGCAGCGGCTGGAAGCCTGGTTTGAGCGAGTCGTTAGTCACATCTTTTGTCTGCCGTGGGAAGCCGCTACCGGACTGCGATGGGCGAAGCTTCTCGCCAAATTGCGAGCCTCCGGCCACGCCTTGCCCGTTAAAGACAGTATGATTGCCGCGACCGCGCTCGCCCACGGTCTCACCATTGCCACCCGCAACGCGCGCGACTTCGCCAAGGCAGGCGTGCCAGTCGTGAACCCGTTCGCGTGACGCCGATG